>NZ_PINZ01000054.1:0-18093 GCF_002810305.1 Halomonas sp. 141 | reverse complement strand
ATTGGGATCCTGGGACGGTGGCTTGCTGCTGTTGCGGCTACTGGTGGCCAGGCGATCGGCCATGAGCTTGACCAGCAACATCAGCACATCGATGGCCGCACGCAGCGACGGAGAGACCGTCTGGTCTTCCTTGAGCTGCTGTCGGACCCGCTCCAGGGCCTCGTCGACGTTGATATCGCTGATGGTCATATCGCCGCATAGGTGTGCCGAATGATGCTGTGCACTATACCAGAAAAATCAGGTGGTTGGCGATATCCCATCCGCAGCCACCTGAATAGTTACGGCCAGTCTTTTCAAACCATGGCGATGGCCCTGCTATCGCCATAATCGTCTCTGGTCCGGAACGCATCCGGTCGACACTATGAATGGTGGCAAACGCAATGGCAAAGAATCGCACTGCAGGCGGAAGCAAGCCCTGGTGGATCTTCGGCATCCTGATCATCCTGATCTCACTGGCCAGCTCCGCGGGCATGTTCTATTACATGGACAGCCGCAGCGGCAATGCGCCCAGCCAGGCCCAAGCCCAGGCACCGGTAGAGGAACCACCCGCCGTCGAGCCGATCTTCGTCAACGTTGCGCCCTTCACCGTAAACCTGCAGAGCCGCCACTACGATCAGCGCCTGCTCTATATCGGTCTGTCGCTGCGTGTCGGCAACATGACGACCAAGGATGTGCTGACCATGCACATGCCGCAGGTCCGCAGCCGGCTGCTCATGCTGCTTTCCAGCCAGGAGGCGGAGACGCTGACCACGCCGGAAGGCAAGCAGTCGCTCTCCCAGGAGATCCTGGCGCTTTTCGACCAGCCGTTGGCCGAGCCGCAGCCGCCCTTGATGATCAACGACGTACTGTACACCGACTTTATCGTCCAATGATTTCCGACGGTGTCTCCTTAACGCTTTCAACAGAAGTGCATTAGCGCCATGGCTCAAGACGATCTGCTCTCGCAGGAAGAGATCGATGCCCTTCTCAAGGGCGTCAGCGGCGAAGACGACGCCGACTCGGCCGACGCTCACAACGGTCATGGGCGAATTCGCCCTTACGATCCGGCGACACAGCACCGGGTAATTCGCGAGCGCCTGCATGCGCTGGACATCATCAACGAGCGCTTTGCCCGACACTTCCGCATGAGCCTGTTCAATCTGCTCAGGCGCAGCGCCGATATCACCGTGGACGCGGTCCGCTACCAGAGCTACAGCGATTTCGCTCGCAACGTGCCGGTGCCGACCAACCTCAACCTGATCGCTCTCAAGCCGCTGCGCGGCTCGGCGCTGGTGGTCTTCCCTCCCAGCCTGGTGTTCATGGTGGTCGACAACCTGTTCGGCGGCGACGGACGCTTTCTGACCAAATCCGAAGGACGCGAGTTCACCCATACCGAGCAGCGCATCATCCGGCGAATGCTGACCCTGGCCATCGACGCCTATCAGGAGTCGTGGCGCTCGGTCTATCCGCTCGAGGTCGACCTCCTGCGTTCCGAGATGCAGGTCAAGTTCGCCAATATCACCAGTTCTCCCAACGAGATCGTGGTGAACACCACGTTCCACCTGGAAGTGGGCAACCTGAGCAGCGACTTCCAGATCTGCATGCCCTACTCGATGATCGAGCCACTGCGAGACCAGCTCAGCGGGCCGCTCACCGACAGTCACCCGGAAGAGGACCGGCTGTGGGAACAGCGCATGGCGGGAGAGATCAAGCAGTCGCATGTCGAGCTGGTCGCCGATTTCGTCGAGATCCCTACGTCCATAGGCCAGGTCATGTCGCTCAAGAAGGGCGATGTCCTGGAGATCGACTTGCCGGAAATCGTCACCGCCCGCGTCGATGGCGTTCCCGTCATGCGCTGCGAGTACGGCAGTCAGCAGGGACAACGCGCCCTGCGCGTCAGTGAACTGATCGAGCACACTCCGTCATCCAAGTCGGCCAAGGATACTTTCGTCAAAGCGTCAAAGCCGCAAGTCAAGGAATCGAAACATGACTGATCCCAAGCATCCTGATCAGAACCCTTCCAAGGCGCCCCAGGACTCGATCGAGGACGACTGGGCCAGCGCCATGGCGGAGCAAGGGCAAGGCGATGACGTCAGCGACGACCCCTGGGCCGATGCGCTGGCCGAACAGGTCGCGAGCGAGGCCACGCCCCCCTCGCCCCAGGCCGCGACTTCCAGCGCCCAGGCCGAATCCGCCAGCGCCCAGGTCTTCAAGCCGCTGGACAAGGGGCAAACCAGTGGCACCATGCGCGACCTCGAGATGGTCATGGACATTCCGGTCAAGCTCACCGTGGAGCTGGGGCGGACGCGCATCACCATCAAGCAGCTTCTGGAGCTGGCCCAGGGGTCGGTCATCGAACTCGAAGGACTGGCGGGCGAACCCATGGACATCCTCATCAACGGCTACCTGATCGCTCAAGGCGAAGTCGTCGTGGTTGACGACAAGTACGGGATCCGTATCACCGAGATCATCACCCCCTCCGAGCGCGTGCAGAAACTCAATCGATGAGCGAGGCGTTTTCGATCACCGGCCAAGCCGCAGCGCCACTCGATGCCGGACGCGGCGCCGCACTGGATACCGCCGCGGCAAGCGGCGATGCCCTGCTGGGCATGGCCGCCATGGGCAAGACCGCGGCGGCGCTGGCCCTGGTGGTCGGCATCATCCTGCTGTGCAGCTATCTGGTCAAGCGGCTGGGGCCCGGCCGGCATTTGCAACACCAACGACTCAAGGTGGTGGGCAGTACCGCGGTGGGCGGTCGTGAACGCGTCGTCATCGTCGAGGTAGAAGATACCTGGCTGGTCCTCGGTGTCGCCAACGGTCAAGTGAACAAGCTGCACGAGCTGCCGGCCCCGGACGAGCCGACGGAGCCACCGCCCGCTTCTTTCCAGGCGCAGGGGACGAGTTTCGCCAATCGCTTCGCCCAGGCATTGAAGCACAATGCCGGTCAGACACTGGGCAGGGGGAAGGAGCGGTGAGGATAAGCGGAAGAGCGTTCCCTGCATGGCCGGCCGGCCTGGTCTTGCTGGTGGCCATGCTGCTTCCGGGCATCGTCTCGGCCCAGGAGATCCCAGGCATCGTCAGTCAGCCCACGGGCGATGGCGGCCAGCAATGGTCCATCCAGTTGCAGACCCTGCTGCTGCTGAGCTCGATGGCCTTCCTTCCGGCCATGCTCCTGATGATGACCGGGTTCACGCGTATCGTCATCGTCCTGAGCCTGCTGCGCACCGCCATGGGCACCCAGTCCGCTCCTCCCAACCAGGTGTTGCTCGGGCTGGCCCTGTTCCTGACCTTCTTCGTGATGTCGCCGGTATTCTCGCAGGTCTACGAGCTCGCCTGGGTGCCGCTGTCCGAGAACCAGATCAACTTCGATGAGTTCCTGGTGATCGGGAGCCAGCCGTTTCGCGAGTTCATGCTCGCCCAGACCCGGGAGCCCGACCTGGCGCTCTTCGCACGGCTGGCCGATACCGGCCCCATGCAGGGTCCCGAGGACGTGCCCATGCGCGTGCTGATGCCGGCCTTCGTCACCAGCGAGTTGAAGACCGCCTTCCAGATCGGTTTCACCATCTTCATCCCGTTCCTGATCATCGATCTGGTGGTGGCCAGCGTGCTGATGTCGCTAGGCATGATGATGGTGCCGCCGGCCACCATCTCCCTGCCCTTCAAGCTGATGCTCTTCGTGCTCGTGGATGGCTGGCAATTGATCATCGGCTCCCTGGCCCAGAGCTTCTACCTCTAATCCCCAACGTGAGGGGCGAAAATGAGTCCTGAAATCGTCATGAGCATGGCCTACCAGGGAATGCGCGTCACGCTGATGCTGGCGGCCCCCCTGCTGCTCACCGCCCTGTTTACCGGCTTGCTCGTCAGCCTCTTCCAGGCGGCAACGCAAATCAACGAGATGACCTTGACGTTCATCCCCAAGATACTGGGCGTCTTCACCGTCCTGGTGCTGGCGGGTCCTTGGTTGATCAAGTTGATCACCGACTTCACCCGTGAGCTGTTCAGCAATATCCCGTTGATGCTGGTCTAGCCCGGAAATCGCATGGTAGAAGTGACCTTCGCCCAGCTGCAGGGTTGGCTGATGCTGTTCCTGTGGCCCTTCGTGCGTATCACGGCCTTTCTCATGGCGTCGCCGCTGCTGGGTCACTCCAGCGTGCCCAATCAGGCCAAGATCGGTCTGGCCGTGCTGATCACGGTAGTGCTCGGGCCGAATCTGCCGCCCATGCCCGACACCCCGCTGGTCTCCTGGGCGAGCCTCGGGATCATGATCGAGCAGATGCTGATCGGCATCGCCATCGGCCTGACCATGCAGGTGATGTTTGCCGTGGTGCAGGCCGCCGGTGAATTCATCGGCCTGCAGATGGGCCTGGCCTTCGCCACCTTCTTCGATTCCAGCAGCGGCACGCAGACGATGATCCTGTCGCGCCTGCTCTACATGATCACGCTATTGATGTTTCTCGCCTTCAACGGCCACCTGATCGTGATCGAGATCATCGCCACCACCTTCATTACGCTGCCCATCGGCATGGGAGGCTTCAATGCCGGCGCCTTCGAGCTGTTGGTCCGCTTCGGCGGCACCATTTTCGCCGCCGGCATGCTGCTTGCCCTGCCGCTGGTCGGCGCGCTGCTGATCATCAACCTGTCGATGGGAATTCTCAATCGCTCCGCCCCCCAGCTCACGGTATTCAATATCGGCTTTCCGGCATCGCTCACCGTCGGCCTGTTCCTGCTGATGATCCTGATGTCGGACTTCGGGCGCTTTCTGCAGCGCCTGTTCAGCGATGGCCTGCTCTTCCTGCGGCAGATGCTGGAAGCCATGGCGCCCCTGACCTGAGGCGCGTACGGAAGCTGGCGGCCCGGCCCCGCGGCGTCAAACAGCGGCTCGAGCGCGAGTCCAATGAATACCGGGGAAAGGAAGAAGAGAAAAGAAGCGCCCGCGCTCGCCATGCGCTGCCGCGACGTGACAGTTGGAAAAGCATCCGTCAATGATAGTTGGCGATCAGTTGCAGGCCTTGTACTTGGATCATGCGCTTGTGGCCCGGCATCAGGGCAAAGCGAAAGTGCAGGGGCTCATGGACGCGGCCGCCGCTGAATGCCCGGGTGGTGCCACGCTCGCCGGACAGAGCGGTACAGTTTTCCCCCTGGCACAGCCAGGCACGGACCGCTTCGCCGGGAGCCACCCGATACTGCCAGCTGACCTCGGCAAGCGTCGCATCGCCGGGAACCGCGGCTGGCGCCAAGAGAGGCGCGGAACGCACCTCGCGCTCGGCCATGATCACGCGCACGCCCTGGACTTGGGCCACCCAACTGCCTGCGGCCACGGCTGGTTGGGACAACCCCATCAGCACGGTCGCCGAGACCGTTCCCAGCCAGCCGAGGCGGCTCCGAACCCGCGGCCCTTCGTTGGACATGCGCAGCGGCTTCATCTTCTTCCCTGCCCACCGTAAGCACGATGCAGCTTGCCCTGCTGTCGCGTCACCCGCATCAGTTCGGCCAGTTCGTCGCGTCTTGCATCGGCCCGCTGGCGAATCTCCCGATCGTGCTCGATGAGCGCCTCGACGAGCTGCAGCTTGTGCTGGATCAGCGCCGGTTCCGTCAGGGCCTCCTCGTCCAGCCGGCGTATATGCGCCGCTTGCCTCCGGTAGTCCTGCTCGAGTTCGATCAGCCGATCCCACTCGTCTTCACGGGCCGCCCCCAGCATCGCCTTGGCCTGCGACAGGAGCGCCTCATAGGCTGCCGTGACGTCGCTCATGACAATCTCCTGCCGGGGCATGTCATTCTATTTGCGTCCCATTTAAGCGTTCATCATGGCGAACTGCTCGGTCAGGTACTGGCTGGTCTGATTCATCTCCGCCACCATCAGGTCGAGTTGCACGAATTGAGCCCGATAACGCTCCATGGTCCTCTCGATCTGCTGCTCGGTACGGATATACTGCTGATCGAGACGCTCGAGCTGGGATTCCAGACTGCTGACCGCCAGGTCCAGCGTTCCCCCATCGGCAAGGATGGCCTCCAGGGCATCGTCCAATTGCTGTGCCAGTCCCGGGTTTTCGGCATCGCCGACGAAGAACGCCTGAACGCCGCTGAAGTCGTTGGCAATGGCCTCATCGAGCTTGGCCTCGTCCAATCTCAGGGTGCCGTCCACATTCAGGGTGATGCCGATCTCGAACAGCCAGTTGTAACCGTCCCCCTCGACGCCGGCATTCATCACGCTGCGCAGTTGGCTCTCGATGCTGCGCAGGGTACTATTACCCAGCAGCGCTCCTTCAGTACTCCCCTCCTTTTCATCACTGTCCGAGGCATCGAAGCTGGTGAGATGGCCGATGGTCGCGCGCAGCGCATTGTAGCTGTCGACGAAGGCAACGATCGCCTGCTTGGCAACGTCGGTGTCCTGCTGAACCGTGACGGTCGAACTGCCCACCTCTTCCAGGCTCAGGGTGACACCCTGGATCGCCCCCTCCACCATATTGGACTGGCTGGTAATGGCGACACCATTGACCGTCAGCAAGGCATTCTGGGCCGCCACATAAGTGCCAGTGCCACCCTCAATGAAGGCGCCATTTTGATCCTGCTCGGCGTCCATCACCAGCCTACCGGCCAGATCGCCCTCCACCTGGATGCCGGTGATCGCCGCATCCTCGCCGGTCTCGCTGGAGACCAGAGACAGCCGGTAACCTTCACCGTCATAGATGATCGAGGCGGTGACGCCGATATCCTCGGCATTGATGGCGTCGCAGATATCCGCGAGGGAACTCTCTTCTTCACTGATGGTGACGCCGTGCTCAACACCGCCAATGGTAAAGGTAATCGTCCCACCGCCGAGGGGCTCGCCGGCATCGGCCACCCCCACTGTCGCGACGCTGGAGGCCTGGGCCAGTTGCGTCACATTGACCTGATAGCGGCCGGGCACGGCATCGGCGCTCGCCGCGGCCTGCACGCTATCACCATTCACGTTGCTGGAGACGGCCTCGAACGTCGCCGGATCGTTGAGTACCGCGACAGAGGCATGCAGCTCCCCCAGGGCACCCTCGAGCTGGCCATAGGCCGAGATCGTGGTCTGATGTTTCTCCTGCTGCTGGACGATGGGCTCGAGCTTCTTACGCTCGGCTGCTTCCAACTCATCCAACAGGCCATTCAGGTCGAGGCCCGATCCGACCCCCAGTGAACTGATAGTGCTCATATCGCATCCTTCTCCGTTGTGTGCGGTACGCCAGGCCCTTTTCCCACCCGAGCACTTGGCGGCAACTCATTCATTTCTTATCGGCCACGCGGGGTGCGTCCTTTAATCAATACCGCCCGCATGTCACATGTAGTTGAACAGCGACAGTCCTTGAATGGCGACGAAGGTCTGCTGCGCCGCCTGCAGGCCCACCTGGCGCATGACGTATTCGGAAATCGCCTGGTTGTAATCGAGATCGATCAGGTCGGAGCGGGTCTGCTCATAGTGGATCATGCGGGTGCTGCCCACGCTATCCAGCACGTCCAGCTCATTGAGCTTGGCGCCCACCGAGGCTTGCACGGTAAGCACGTTGTCCAGGGCGTTGTCGAGCTTGCGCAAGGTGGTATTCATGGTATTGGTGAAGGCCGCCTGATCGGCGGGTGTCTCGATGGGTGTCTCCAGCGCCGTTATCGCCTTCTCGAGGGTGGTGAAGACGTTGGTGCCCATCTGCTCGGCGGGGCCCACCGCCAGGGTGTCGCCATCCTCCGGCACGCCATCGAGGGTGATGCTCAGCCCGCCCAGATCGATCTGCTGGCCCGCCTCGTAGGGAACGGGATCCCCCCCGTTGACCGTATAGGTGACGTCATCCCCGTCGACCTGGAATGCCAGCGCGAAGTAGTCACCGTAATTGTCGTGAGCGGGATTGGTGACGCTGGGCCCGGTGAAGGTCACGGTGCCGGTGTTGCCGTCACCGGCCTCGGCCACGTAGCCGGCGCCACCGGGTACGCTATTGAACACGCTGTCGCCGTTCACCTGCACCGGCATCCGCCGGGTGGCGTCCACCTGCAACTCCTGGACGTTTTCATCCCCGACATATTCTACCTCGCCAGCCGCATTCACCACGAAGGGCGGACTGCTGTTCTGGTAGCCCCCGAACAGGTAATTGCCGTTGCCGTCGGTGGTATTGGCCAGCCCCAGCATGGTCTCGTAGATGCCGGTGAGCTCACTGGCCAGCGACTGGCGGTCGGCGTCGCTCAAGGTGTCATTGGCGGCCTGGACGATCAGGGTACGCGCGCTGGTGAGGGCATCGGTGACGCTGCCCAGCACGCTAGCGGTCTGGGACAGGGTGTTGCGCGCGGTGATCCGGGTGTCCATGTACTGCTGGTTGGCGGCGATGGACTGCGAGACCGCCAGCGCCTGGGACGCCGCGCGCGGATCGTCGGAGGGATTGATGACCCGCTTGCCGGTGGCCAGTTGCTGGCCGACCCTCAAGAACTCGCTCTGCTGGTGGTTCATCGCCGAGACGCTCTGCTCGAACATGGTGACGGTGCTGACACGCATCGTGCTCTCTCCTCTTGCCGGTTATCAGTGCGGGTTATCAGGCCCGCAGTCCAAGAATGGTGTCGAACATGATCGATGCCGTTTCGATGACCCGTGCGTTGGCCTGATAGTACTGCTGATAGCGGATCAGGTTGGCGGCTTCCTCATCCAGGTTGACGCCGGATACCGACTGCTGCACGGCCCGCAACTGATCGGTCAGGCCCTGCTGCATCTGCAGGTTGGCCTGGATCACGTTGGTCTGGTTGCCCACGTCGCTGACGATGGAGGCATAGGCCTGGTTGAGTGTGGCGCTGCCCGCGACGAGCTTCTCGTTCTGCAGTGCCTGCAGCGCCAGGGCGTTGCGGTTGTCGCCAGCGGCGGCCGGGGCCGCGTCGAGGGTCAGGCTGGCCGTTTCGCCCTCCGCAGGCAAGGCATCGACGCTGAAACTGATGCCATCGACGGTCAGCACGTCGCCTGGCTCGATCTGACCGTTATCAGGGTCGAATGGCTGACCATTTCGCTCGACGGGCACACCACCCGTGCCGAGATTGCCTTCGCTATCCAGGCTCAATGCATAGCCGCCGTCGGGGGCATCCTGCAAGGCGTCCTGTGCCGCGACGATGGAGGAGATCGCCATATCGCCACTGGTCTCGAGGAAACTGCCGGCGGCGATCTGCGCCGGATCGCTGATCAGCGTCTCGACGCCGCCCGCGGCGCGGCGCACCGGCTGGATCTCATAACTGTCGCCAACCGCAAAGCCGCCATCGTCGAACGTCAGCTCGACGCCGGCAAAGCTCAAGGTGCCGTCCTCGAAGTCATGCTCGACGACCTGGCCATTGTCCTTGCGCACGACCTGGAACGTCGGTTCACCGTCGCCGTCCACTGCGGTGACCGTCACGGTATAGTCGGCGGCGGCCAGTTGCGAAACGTCGCCATAGGTGGCATCGACGATCTGGGCACTGCCCGTGTTGGCCGTGTGGGCATAGGTTTGCGGAGCGCCCACGGCGAAGAAGTCCCCGCCCTGGTCGCCGTTGAGATCCTGGCCAAGGCGGTGCTGCTCGTTGAAGCCCACGACGAGGGAAACCGCCAACTGGCCGAGCTGGTTCTGGGTCTTGTCGAGGGTCTCGGCGCGGAAGCTCATCAGCCCCCCCAGGGCACCGCCCTGGATGGCATCCTCGGGGAGAATCACCAGGTTGCCCGCCGCATCGCGATAGCCCACCACGGTGCGTTGGGGGTCGTAGGGCGAGGCGACCGCCTCGAGCTCGTAGTGGTGGGTGCCGGTCACCAGCGGCTGCCCACCCGGCAGGTAGATGTTGTAGCTACCGCCATCCTGCACCACCAGTTCAAAGTCGGTGTGGGTACTCAGTTCCGCCACCAGCTGATCGCGCTGGTTGAGCAGTGCATTGGGTGCCTGGCCATAGCGCGCCGTGGCGATCACGATTTCATGGTTGAGCTGGGCGATCTGCTGGGTGAGCGTATTGATTTCATCGACTTCGGCAACGATCTGCTGATTGACGCCGGACTGCATGTCCTGCAGGTAGCCGTCGAAGGCGCGGAACTGGGCGCTCAGCGTATCCGCGGCACCAAGCACGCTCTGGCGCGCCGCCGGATCGGAGGGAAACGCGGCCAGGTCGCCCAGCGCGGAGAAGAAATTCTGCATCAGCGGGGCCAGGCCGGCATCGCCATCGGCCAATAGGTTGTCGATCTGGCTGATCTGCGCCTGATAGATACCGAGCGCCGAACTGGCGCTGGTGGAGGCATTCAACTGTACCGCGACGAAGGCATCGTACTGGCGCTGGATGTCATTGACCTGGACGCCCCCTCCATGCTGGTTCTCACCGAGGATCACCAGCTCGCGGCTATAGCCCGGCGTGTAGACGTTGCTGATGTTGTTGCTGGTGGTGTAGAGCGCGCTTTGCGCCGCATTGAGGCCACTGACACCGATGGAGTATATGCTCATGCTGCCTGCTTCCTTAATCAACTAGAAGTGTTATCGGCCTCGGTCCGCATATCTTTAACGAATCGAGGCTTGGCAATCAGTACGAGAAGAAGACACCGGCCAGCGTCCTCATGGATTCGAGCGGTCCCATGGTGTTCATGACCGCGATCAGCTTGCTCGCGTAGTGCGGGTCGGTGGCGTAGCCCCCCGCCTGCAGGGCGTGCGCCGCACGCTCGGCGTTCGGTGCGCCGACCACTCCCGCGTAGCGCGGATTGTCGCCGATCAATCGCGCATAGTCCGTGAAGGCCTCCTCGTAGGAACCGTAGACACGGAAACTATCCGTGACTCGGGTGCGCTTGCCGTTCACGTATTCATGGGTGACCACCTCGGTGGTCGCCCCCTGCCAACGGCTCCCGGCCTTGATGCCGAACACGTTGTAACTGTTGCCGCCGCTGGCCGTGGGAATCTCGTGACGCCCCCAGCCCGTCTCCAGTGCCGCCTGGGCCAGGATCAGCTCGGCCGGAACCCCCGTGGCACGGCTCGCCGCCTGGGCCGGCGCCGACAGCTTCGTCAGGAAGCGTTGCACATGGTCGCCTCGCTCCTGTGCCTGGTCGGTCGTTGTCCGGCGAGCGTCGCCCACCGCTGACGCACCGTCGACCGCGACGCGCCGTTCTCCATACCCACCCAGGTCGAGTTCATCGAGGAAACTGGCGGGACGCCTGGCATCGAGCTCGGCCATGAAGTCCGCCTCGGGAGGCGGCGCGTCGTCGCCATGCAGGGCGTCGCTCAGCACACGGGGCACGCCGCGGGGAATGCCGGCGATCAATTCGTCGGCCTGAGTTCGCGCCACGCTCTGCTGTGGCACCATGCCCCGACCCTCGAGCTGATTGATCAACTGCTCCGCCAGGCCGAAGCCGCGCCCCGCCAGATGCTGAGACCATTGCTGATCGAGCATGGCATTGTAGAACTGGCTCTGCTGGCTATCGAAGAGGCCCGATTGCGGCGAGGCGTCCCGCATGCTCTTGAGCATCATGTGCAGGAACAGCGCCTCGAACTGCCGCGCGGCCTCCGGAAGCCCGGCGTTGGGGTCCTGCCGTGCGGTATGCTGCAGGCGCTGCAGGCCCTGTACGTCGAGAGCGAACTGACCACCGAGATCGTTGACGCTCATCAGATGATCTCCAGGTCCGCGCGCAGCGAGCCGGCGGCCTTGAGCGCTTCGAGAATCGACATCAGGTCGGCCGGCGTGGCCCCCAGCGCATTGAGCGCATTGACCACCTCGACGAGGTCGGCGTTGCCTTCGACCACCCGCAACGCGCCCCCCTCCTGGGTAATGGCAATGTCGGTATCCGGTGCCACCACGGTTTGCCCTTCGCCGAAGGGCGCCGGCTGGCTGACCTGGAAGTCGGTATCGATGACGATCGACAGGTTGCCATGCGCCACCGCCGCACGATGCAGCGTGACGCTGGAATTGAGCACCACCGAACCGGTGCGCGAGTTGAGCACGACCTTGGCCGGCGCCTCGTTTGGCGTCACTTGGAGGTTCTCTATGCGCGCCATGAAATTGACGCGATCGTTGGGATCGTTGGGTCCCTGCAGACGAATGGTGCGGCCGTCCTGTGCGGCGGCCACCGACCAGCCGAAGGCGTCGTTGATCGCCGCGACCACGCGCTGCGCCGTACCGAAATCCGCCTGCTTGAGCTGCAGGTCGAGGATCCCGCTGTTGGCCCCGAGGCTTACCGGCACCTTGCGCTCGACGGTCGCGCCGCCCGCGATGCGCCCACCCGCCTGCTGGTTGATCTGAACGCTGCTGCCGCCGGCCGCCGCTCCGGCGCCGCCAACCAGCAGGTTGCCCTGAGCGATGGCGTAGGTCTCGCCGTCGGCGCCCTTGAGCGGGGTCATCAGCAGGGTGCCGCCGCGCAGGCTGCGGGCGTTGCCGATCGACGATACCACCACGTCGAGACGCTGCCCCGGCTGCGAAAAGGGCGGCAGGTCGGCGGTCACCATCACCGCCGCCACATTGCGCAGCTGCATGTTGGTCCCCGGCGGCACGGTGATGCCGAGCTGGGAGAGCATGTTGGTCAGACTCTGCCCGGTGAAGGGCGCCTGCATGGTCTGGTCGCCGGTACCGTCGAGTCCCACCACCAGGCCATAGCCCACCAGGGCGTTGTCGCGAACGCCGGCGAAGGTCGCCAGGTCGCGCAGCCGCTCGGCCTGGACCGGCGCCGCCAGGGCGAGCCACAGCGCCGCGCCGAACAGCCAGGCCATGGGCGAGATCCGCGATGAGAGCATGAAGCAAGAATTCCTAGGCATCTATCGAACGCTCCCGATCAGAAAGGCGAGACATTGAGGAAGAAGCGCTGCAGCCAGCCCATGTGCTGTGCCTCGTTGATATAGCCGTCGCCGACGTACTCGATGCGCGCATCGGCGACCTGCGTCGAAGGCACGGTATTCTGGCCGGTGATGGTGCGCGGATTGACCACCCCCGAGAAGCGGATGAACTCGCGCCCCTGGTTGATGCCGACCTGGCGCTCGCCGCGCACCCGCAGGTTGCCGTTATGCATCACCTCGAGCACCGACACGGTGATGGTACCGGTGAAGTTGTTGCTGGCCTGGGTGCCCCCGCCTCCCGAAAAGGCGTTGCCCCCCGACACGTCGAACCCGTAGTCGACCAGGAAGTCGATCACATCGGGAATCTGCATGATGTCGAGATTCGCCGAGCCATTGCGGGTGGCGCTGCTCTGGGAGTTGGAGCTGGCGCTGACCTGCTCGTCGAGCACGATGGTGAGGATGTCCCCCACCTGACGCGGGCGACGATCCTCGAACAGCGGCTGGACGCCGCGATGCGCCTGATAGATGGAGCCATTGGGAATCGGCGGCGGCGGCTCGGCGATATTGATCATCTCCTGCTCGCCCACCAGGGAGGCGCGCGGAATCTGCGCACAGCCGGCCATGATGGATACCATCATGGCCGCCACCGCCAGCCGCCACAGGTGCGAAGAGGTCTGCCCTTTCATGCGTCGTCCGCCCTCGTCGGATTACAGCTGCGCGAGGCGCGCCAGCATCTCGTCGCTGGTCTGCACCGCCTTGCTGTTGATTTCGTAGGCCCGCTGGGTCTGGATCATGCTGACCATCTCCTCCACCACGTTGACGTTGGAGGTCTCCACGTAGTTCTGCATCAGCCGCCCGGCCCCGTTCATGCCCGGCATCGTCTCGTTGCGAGGACCGGAAGAGGTGGTCTCCAGATAGAGATTGCCGCCGATGCTCTGCAGACCGGTGGGATTGACGAAGGTCGAGATGGTGATCTGGCCGATCTGGGTGTCCTGGGAGGTGCCCGGCTGGGTCACGGTGACGATGCCGTCCTCGCCCACGCTCAGCGACAGGGCGTTGTCGGGAATGATGATCGCCGGCTCCATCGGATAGCCGTTGGCGGTGACCATCTGGCCGTTCTCGTCGATCTGGAAGCTGCCGTCACGGGTGTAGGCGGTGGTACCGTCGGGCAGCAGCACCTGGAAGAACCCCTGCCCGTTGATCGCCAGGTCGCGGGAGTTCTCGGTATTCTGCAAGCCGCCCTGAGTGTGCAGGCGCTCGGTGGCCACCGGGCGCACGCCGGTTCCCACCTGCATGCCGGAAGGCAAACGGTTCTGGACGTTGTTCTGCGCCCCGGGCTGGCGCAGGTTCTGATAGAGCAGGTCCTCGAACACCGCCCGCGAGCGCTTGAAGCCGTTGGTGCTCACGTTGGCCAGGTTGTTGGAGATCACGTCCAACTGCACCTGCTGCGATTCGAGACCGGTCTTGGCGGTCCACAGCGATTTGATCATCGTTCGGTTCCTCGTTAACCCTGAATGGAGAGCAGGTTGTTGGCGCGCTGGGCATTCTCGTCGGCGCTACCGATCACCTTCATCTGCATGTCGTAGCGCCGCGCCACGTCGATCATCGCCACCATGCTCTCGACAGCACTGACATTGCTGCCCTCCAGGGTACCGCTGACCAGGCGCGCATCTTCGTCCGCCTCGAGCACGACCGGCTCGCCCTCTTCGCCGACGGGCGGCCGGAACAGGCCGTCGTCGCCGCGCAGCAGGTCCGCCTCGGGCGTCACCAGCTTGAGACGCCCGACGTCGACCAGCGCATCGGGATCCTCGCCCTGGCCGATGGCGCTCAAGGTACCGTCGCTGCCCACCGAAAGCTGGGCGCCCAGCGGCACGACGATGGGCCCGCCCTCGCCGATCACCGGTCGCCCGGCGAGCATGACGATGCCATCTCCATCCACCTGCAGGTCGCCACGCCGGGTATAGGCCTCGCTCCCGTCGTCGGCCTGCACGGCGAGCCAGGCGCCACCCTCGAGAGCGACGTCCAGCTCGCGCCCGGTGCTCATCATCGGCCCCTGGGAGAAGTCCGAACCGGGCGTGGTCGCCGCCACCGACACGCGGGTCGGCAGATGCCCGTCGCCCTGCACCGGCACGGCGCGCATGGCGTGCAGTTGCGCGCGGAAGCCGGTGGTCGAGACGTTCGACAGGTTGTGGTTGACCACCGCCTGCTGATCCATGCTCTGCTTGGCGCCACTCATGGCGGTGTAAAGTATGCGGTCCATGGTCAATTTCCCCGCTCAGCGCTCATCAACGCAGGTTGATGGTGGTCTGCAGGAGCTCGTCCTGTGTCTTGATGGTCTGGGAATTGGCCTGGTAGGCACGCTGGGCGATGATCATGTCGACCAGCTCCGCGGACATGTCGACGTTGGAGCTCTCCAGCGCCCCGGCCCGCAGACTGCCCAGCAAGCCGGTGCCCGGCGCACCGACCAGTTCCTGCCCGGACGCGGCGGTCGCCGCCCAGGCATTGTCGCCCACCGGCGAGAGGCCTTCGGGATTGCGGAAGTTGGCCAGCACGATCTGCCCCGCCGCCAGCGACTGCTCATTGGAATAGTGGCGCATCACGGTGCCGTCGTCCTCGATGGTGATGCCGACCAGAGCACCGGAGGTGTAGCCGTCCTGGGTCAGAGAGTTGACCGTGGAGCTGTTGGCGAACTGGGTGGCACTGCCCAGGTCGATGGTGAACGCAAGATCCTCGGCACCCGGCAAGTCCCCGAAGGTGATCTCGAACTCGGCGTCGCCGATCACGCGACCGCTGGAATCGAAGGAAAGGTATTCGCCATCCTTAGTGACTTCCACCGGTTCGCTGGAACCCGCCAACACCGCCTGGACTTCCCAGGCACTTCCGCCAGCATCCTCATCCACCTTGGTGTAATAGAGCGTCATGTTGCGCGGGTTGCCGAGGGAGTCGTAGACGGTGGCATTGGTTGCATAGCTGTAGGAGGACGGGTTGCTGGGATCGAAGCTCTGTGAACTGCGGTCGATGACGCTCTCGCCGGCATCGAGGTTCATGCCAATGGTCATCTGGCTGGTGGCCTGAGCGGGAATGTCGTCGGCGGGCACGTTCAACGGCACCGGCGCGCCACCGACCTGGACGTTGCCTTCCTCATCGGCGGGATAACCCATGATCCGGGCGCCCTGGGCGTTGACCAGATCGCCCTGGGCGGTCATGGTCAACTGGCCATTGCGCGAGTAGACGACCTCGCCACTGGGCTGCTGAAAGCGGAAGAAGCCGTCACCGGCGATGGCCAGGTCCAGGTTGCGCCCCGTTCCCTCGATGTTACCGCTGCCGAAATCCTGCTGAACGCCGGCCACCTGGGTACCCAACCCCTGGCTGTTGGCATAGACATCGGCGAACAGCACGTTGGAGCTCTTGAAACCCACCGTCTGCGAGTTGGCGATGTTGTTGCCGATGGAGCCCAGCGCCTGCTGCTGCGCGTTCAGACCACTCAATGCTTGTGAAAAGCTCATGTCCCTTCCTCGTATTTTTAGAGAATCTGTCTGATGTCACTCAGCTCGACCTGACCGTAGACCGCGCCCAGATCCAGGCGCACACCACCGTTCTGAACCGGGGTGATCCCCCCCACCACGGCATAGTTCAGGGTTTCGACGGCAATCGCCTTGTCGCCGCTGGTGGCCTCTACGCTGACGCGATAGCTACCCTCGGTGACCTGCTGACCCTCGCTGTCCTTGCCATCCCAGATGAAGGAATGCACGCCGGCATCGACCGCCCCGAGTTCGTACTGATTGATGACCTGGCCGCTGGCGCTGGTGATGGTGATCTTGACGTTGTCGGCGGCCTGCCCGAGCTCGATGCCGAACGGCGTGGTGAACGCCTGGCCCGACTCGTCGACCCCCACCTGCACCTTGTCGCCCGGCACCAGTACGCCCTGGCCGATCAAGCCACTGGCCAGGAGCACCTGATTGGTATCGATCTGTTCGGTGATGCCCTTGAGGGTCTGATCGAGCTGTTCGATACCGGCGACGGTACTGATCTGTGCAAGCTGTGAGGTCAACTCATGATTGTCCATGGGATTGAGCGGATCCTGGTGCTGAATCTGCGTCAGCAGCAACGTCATGAAGTCATTCATGATGTCGTTGGCCGCGCTCTGACTCTGCGTCGAACTCGCGGCATTCATGCCGTTCAGCACGTTGGTGTCGATGGTGTTGCTCATGGTGTTAGCCCTCGCCCAGAGTCAGGGTCTTGAGCAGCATCTGTTTGCTGGTGTTGAGCACCTCGACGTTGGCCTGGTAGGAGCGCGACGCAGAGATCATGTTGACCATCTCATGCACCGGCTCGACATTGGGCATGGTCACGTAGCCCTCCTCGTTGGCCAGCGGATGCTCGGGGCGATACTCCAGGCGCATGGGGCTCGGGTCCTCCACCACCTCGCGGACGCGAACGCCGCCGATGCCATAGGCGCCTTGCGACTGGGTCTCGAACATCACCTGCTTGGCGCGATAGGCTTCGCCATCCGGCCCGGCGACGCTGTCGGCGTTGGCCAGGTTGCTGGCGGTGACGTTCATGCGCTGCGACTGGGCACTCATGGCCGAGCCGGAAATATCGAATACGGAAAACATCGACATCGTCTTGCTCCTGCTTGTTATTCGGGCTGCATCGCCGACTTGAGGCCCTGGATGCGGCTATTGATCATGGTCAGGGCCGCCTGGTAACGGACCGCGTTGTCGGCGAACTGCGTCCGCTCGCGATCCATGTCGACCGTGTTGCCGTCCAGACTGGGCTGGTCGGGCACGCGATACAGCAGTTCGTTGATCGCGGGCGCCTCGGCTCGCGCCGGGATGTGTCGCTCCGACGTGGTGGCGAGGGCCAACCCCTTGCCCCCCGCCCGGCCGCTTTCCATCACCCGGGAGAGTTCGCGGGAGAAGTCCATGTCGCGCGCCTTGTAGTTGGGCGTATCGGCATTGGCGATGTTGCTGGCCAGCACCTCGTGACGCTTGGCGCGGAGGTTCAATGCCTCCTGATGAAAACGCAGGGCACCGTCGAGCTGATCGATCATCCGTTGAACCTCCATCTTGGCATGACCGCACGCGGCCACGGGGTATTGGGTCAGCGTGAAGATTAGAGGAGCGCCTGTCATGGCAAAGCCTCGAACAGGCCATGGATTGCGCTTCATTTTCGACGATGCCCGACAGCGCCAATCCCTAGAATCGTGGTAACTATTCAGGTGGCTGCGGATGGGGTATCGCCAACCAGCTGATTTTTCTGGCATAGTGCACAGCATCATTCGGCACACCTATGGAACCGCTGATCAATTCGTCTCTGAGCGGCTAAAGCACTCAGGGCGGCATATTCACCGCGTCAACGGTCACTTTCT
>NZ_PINZ01000053.1:0-18781 GCF_002810305.1 Halomonas sp. 141 | reverse complement strand
AGCGGCATGGAGCCAGTCTCCGTGTCCGATTCTCGTTGAATTGGGAATCCTCGTCCTTCAGGGCGAGGAGCAGTCAACAACCCATCGCTAGTTGCCCTCAGCTTCTCAAACTCACACTAGAACGCCCCCGGATGGGGCGTTCTGCATGCTGAGTCGACTCAAGGCTGCTTAAGCAAACACCTCGGTCCATTCACTGCGCTTGGCCAGCAGACCTTTGGCAAGCGCCTGAGCACCTTCCAGGCTGTGGCTGGCGGCCCAGCCGCACTGTATTTCGTTGCAGGCGGGCACTTCGGTGGCGGTCAAGACGTCGTTGAGCGTCTGCTCGATGATCGACAGTACGTCGTCGTAATCGTCGTGGTTGATCAACGCGATATAGAAGCCGGTCTGGCAGCCCATCGGGCTGATATCGACGACTTTATCGGTATGGTTGCGCGACAGCTCTGCCATCAGGTGCTCCAGGGAGTGCAGCGCAGGCATCTCCATGTGCTCCTTGTTGGGTTGGCAGATACGCAGGTCGTATTTGTGGATACGGTCGCCGTGCTGGCCTTCCTTGATATCGGCCAGACGCACATAGGGGGCTTTCACTTTGGTGTGGTCCAGGTTAAAGCTTTCGACGTTCATCTTTTTTTCGGTCATGTTGGCTCCGTAGTCGCTCTCGTTCGCGGGGCTATTCTACACGTTGTGCACTCATGACACCTTGGGGGCGTCGAAATTCCACGGCTCATCGGTGTAGACACATACGTTGGCGTCTTCGATGTCGCCATCCGGCGACTCGACGTGCTGAGCGAAAAACTCCTGGATCTCTTTACGCTGGCAATGCGCTTCAAACTCCTCACGGCTGGCCCAGATTTCATGAAACACGATGGGGTAGCTGGTGCCTTGGGCAAACGGGTTATCGATCTGGCGAGTCACCGTGTACAGCAGGCAAGCATCTTCACGATGGGCGTTGGGCTCAAGACTTTGCAGCGCCTTGAAGACCGCTTCTTCTTTGCCGGGCTTGGGTTTGAAGCTGGCGGTACAGTAGATTTTCTTCGACATGATCAAGCATCCTGATGATGGAACAACGACCATTATGCGTGGGCTCATGCGCTAACGACAGTCCTGGTTCAATCCATCTCCTGGCGCACTGCTACAGCTTAGCGAGTTTACCGCCCTGTCGTCCTGAGCCAGTTTTGGCCCAATGTGGCTATTCAAACCAAAACGCCGCTGCCATCGGCAGCGGCGTTTAAGCAATGCAGGCCTGAACTTATACGGTAAAAGTCGCTTCCTGTTGGCCGGTCTTCAAATCGCCAGAGCGTACCAGCTCGTCAGTGACACGGTCGATGGCGCGCTTGGCGCGGCCAATCATCTCGTCCACTTCACCACGATTGATGGTCAGCGGCGGCGCAAAGCCGAGGATGTCGCCCTGGGGCATGGCGCGGGCAATCAGGTTCTCTTCCATGGCCGCCGCCGCGACGCGCGGGCCGACTTTCAGCATGGGGTCGAAGTGCAGACGCTGTTTGGCATCCGGCGAAAACTCCAACGCCGCCATCAAGCCAACGCCACGTACGTCGCCCAGCAGCGGGTGACCTTCGAAGGCTGCTTTCAGCTGCTGCTGGAAGTAAGCGCCGGTTTCTGCCGCGTTGCCCACCAGGTTCTCGCGCTCGATGATATCCAGGTTGGCAAGGCCTGCGGCACAGCCCAGGGCGTGGCCGGAGTAGGTCCAGCCGTGGCCGATGGGGCCGAATTCGCCGGTGCCCTGCTCCAGCACTTTCCACACCTTGTCGCCAACGATCACACCTGAAAGAGGCTGATAGGCGCTGGTCAGGCCTTTGGCGATGGTGATCAGGTCAGGCTTCATGTTGTAGTGGTGGCTGCCGAAGTCGGAGCCGGTACGGCCAAAGCCACACACCACTTCGTCGGCAATCAGCAATACATCGTACTTGTCCAGCACCGGCTGAATCGCTTCCCAGTAGCCTTCCGGCGGCGGCACGATGCCCCCGGTGCCCAGCACCGGCTCACCGATGAAGGCCGCGACGGTCTCAGGGCCTTCCTCCAGAATCATGGCTTCCAGCTTGTCCGCGCAGTAGGCAGAAAATTCGAGCTCGGTCATGCCGTGCTGCTCGGCGGCGCGCAGGTAGTAGTGCGGCGCTTCGGTATGGCGAATGGTATCGATGGGCAGGTCGAAGTGGTCGTGGAACGCCTTCAGGCCAGTCAGCGAGCCAGACGCAATGCCTGAGCCATGGTAACCGCGCATGCGCGAGATGACCTTTTTCTTCTGCGGGCGGCCCAGCACGTTGTTGTAGTAACGCACGATCTTGAGCTGGGTTTCGTTGGCATCAGAGCCCGACATGCCGTAGTAGACCTTGGACATGTTGAGGCCTGCGATTTTCAGCACACGCTCGGAAAGCTCGATTTGCGGCTCGTTGGAGTGGCCCACGTAGGTGTGATAGTAGGAAAGTTCCAGCGCCTGCTTGTAAATCGCTTCCGCCACTTCGGTGCGACCATAGCCGATGTTGACGCAGTAAAGACCCGCAAAACCATCGATGAACTCGCGGCCATCCTTGTCCACGATGTGGATGCCTTTACCGCCGGTAATCACGCGGCCCGGCGCATCGCCATGGGCAAAATCACGCAGATGGGTAGAGGCGTGGAAGGTGACTTTGCGGTCGCGTTCAATCAGATCCTGATGCAAGCTCATAACGTTCTCTCTTTACGATAAACCTCCCCACTGTTGGGGAGGGTATTTTATCTTTGGTGACTGACTTAATGGTGGGCACCTCGCGGTGCCTTCGCCCGGCAAAGCCGGCCTCCCACAGGGCCAATTCAAGCGCCTAAGCAGGTGTTGTGGGAGGGCGCTTCAGCGCGCGATGCTGTGGCTCCCAAACCTAGCTACCCGATACCGATCCCAGCGCGCCCAGGCAGTAGTACTTCGTTTCCAGATACTCATCGATCCCCGTCGCGCCACCTTCACGGCCAAGGCCGGACTGTTTGACGCCGCCGAAAGGCACGGGCGGCCCGGTCATTTTCACCGAGTTGACGCTCACCATGCCGTACTCCAATGCACGCATCAGCTTCCAGATGCGGCGTATATCATGGGTGTAGATATACGCGGCCAGGCCGTACTCGGTGTCGTTGGCCATTTCGATGACTTCGTCGTCGCTACTATAAGCGGTAATGCCAGCCACCGGGGCAAAGTTCTCTTCCCGCCATACCTTCATTTGTGGCGTCACACCGGTCAGCAGTACCGGCATGAAGAAGTTGTCGCCCGGCGCTTGGCTTTGGTCACCCGCGATCAGGGTGGCCCCTTTAGAGATGGCATCGTCCACAATCGCAGCCGCTTTTTCGACCGCTTGGCGGTGAATCAGAGGACCAAGATCCACTTCGCCGTGCAGGCCGTTGCCTACGGTGAGTGCCGCCATGCGCTCGGTGAACCGGGCAACGAACTCATCGTGAATGGATTCGTGTACCAGAATACGATTCGCGGCAAGGCAATCCTGCCCGGAGGTTTGGAACTTCGCGGCCACGGCGGCGTAGGCCGCTTCTTTGGGGTCCATATCCGGCCCGACGATAAAGGGGGCG
This sequence comes from Halomonas sp. 141, assembly GCF_002810305.1. Lineage (NCBI taxonomy): Bacteria > Pseudomonadati > Pseudomonadota > Gammaproteobacteria > Oceanospirillales > Halomonadaceae > Halomonas > Halomonas sp. 141. The sequence continues at coordinate 15,220 of NZ_PINZ01000053.1, read as the reverse complement.
TTGCCGCCCAGCTCCAGCGAAAGCCGCTTTACGGTGTTGGCGCTCTGCTCGATGAGCAAGCGGCCAACACGGGTGGAACCAGTGAATGAAAGCGCCCGGATGCGCGGCTCTCCGCACAGAATTTTCGAGACTTCCGCAGGCTCGCCCAGCACGACGTTGAAGATACCTTCTGGAATGCCCGCACGCTCGGCGAGTTCAGCCAGCGCCAGCGCCGAAAATGGCGTTTCGTTGGCCGGTTTCACAATCACCGGGCAGCCAGCCGCCAGCGCAGCGGCGGCTTTACGTGTGATCATCGCCAGCGGGAAGTTCCAGGGCGTGATCATCGCCGCAATGCCCACCGGCTCCTTGATGGTGCCGAGCGATGCGTTGGGAATGTGGCTGGGAATGGTCTCGCCGTAGGTGCGCTTGCCCTCCTCCGCGAACCAGCGCACGAAGCTGGCGCCATACTCGACCTCGCCACGGGCATCCGGCAGCGGCTTACCCTGCTCGAGCGTCATGATGGTGGCCAAGTCTTCGCGGTTGGCCTGAATCAGGTCGTACCACGCCAGCAGGCGCTCGTAGCGCTCATCGGCGCGCAGCGCCCGCCAGTGAACGAATGCCGCTTCGGCGGCATCCACTGCGGCGGTAATTTGTTCGGCTTCCAGCAGGGGAATATGGCCGATGACGTCACCCGTCGCGGGGTCAACCACCGCTTCCTCACGGCCGCCCTCTCCATGGACCCACTTGCCGTTCACATACGCGTACTGGCGAAACAGGCGCGGATCTTCCAGGCGTTTTACTAGCGTGGCCGATAGTATGGTCATGGCACCTCCCCTTCCTGAACAGCATGGTCAGCCAGGCAGGTCCGCCCGGCTATCGAATGCCTTCAGGTTAACGGAGAGTGGCCACGAAGTGTTTTTGAAAGCGACCGGCAAACCCTGCGCTTTTTTTGCAAAATGCGGCGTGAGCGTGGTTTTTTTCGGCAGCGCGGCTACTGGGCGCTGTCGATATCGATTCCGATGGGCGCTTGCTTGACGGTTTTGGTGACGATATAGGTGAAATAGCGTTCGATCCCCGCCTCCGATATCAGCCACTTGTCCATCAGCCGCTGGTAGCTGTCGATGGTGCGGGCCTCGAACTTCACCAGGTAATCAACGCCACCGCCCACGGCCACACATTCGGTGACCTCGGGGGTAGCCATCACGAGTGCTTCAAAACGGGCAAAGCTTTCGGCGTTGTGCTGTTTGAGCTCGATCTGCACCCACACAGGGTTGCGCGGCACCAATACCTCCGCGTTGATGCGTGCCGTGTAGCCTTCGATCACGCCCGCCTTCTCCAGGCGCTTCACCCGCTCCCAACAGGGGCTGACCGAGAGATTGATCGCCTCGGCCAGCTTCGACTTGGTGATTCGCCCGTCCCGGGAGAGGATATCGAGGATTTTTAAATCATAGCGATCCAGTTTCATCATGCTGGGGGCTACACCTCCAGGCGTTCGACAACATCGGCAACCACCGCCAGGGTGTCGCCCATATTGATCAGCGAAGGGGCTCGGCGCGCCATCAGAATACCGTCGCGCTCGGCCTGGTACGCCACCGGCGATGATCCGCTGCGGGTCATGTCATAAACGTAGGCAATGGTCTGGCCCTTCTTCACTTCGTCGCCCAGTGCCACCAGCAGCTCCAACACGCCGGCGTGTTGGCTCTGCACGTAGCAGCTGGCATCCGGCATATCCAGGTACATCTGCCCACCTTCGGGCATTTTCACTTCGCCTTCTACCAAACCGTAATGAATCAGGAAGTTGCGCACGCCGCGCTCGGCAATGGCGATACTTTGCGGGGTGGAGGTACCGCCGCCGCCAAGCTCGGTGGCCACGAATACTTTGCCCTGACGTTCACAGGCGGTATCGAACAGTTTTTCAGCGTCCAGCTCGAACATCACCATGGCATAAGGCGCACCGAAGGCCTTGGCGCCTTCCAGCGCCGCCTGCTGCTGGTGTTTGTCATCCAGTACGTGAGACGCACCAAACGGCAGGATATCCAGCGTGCGGCCACCAGAGTGCAGGTCGAGCACGACATCGCTCATGGGCACCAGCACTCGGGTGAAGTAGTCGGCAATTTGTGAGGTCACCGTGCCGTTAGGGTCGCCGGGAAAGCTGCGGTTCAGATTGCCTTTGTCCATCGGCGAGGTGCGCTTGCCTGCCATCACCGCTGGGGTGTTCATGCAGGGCACGATGATCACACGGCCAGTCACCTCCTCGGCCTTGAGCGCCGAGGAGAGCTTGAGCAGCGACGTTATGCCTTCGTACTCGTCACCATGGTTGCCCCCCGTCAACAGGGCCGTGGGGCCTTCGCCGTTCTTCACCACGGTCACGGGAATCATCACCGCCCCCCAGGCGGATTCATCGGTGGAGATCGGCAGCTTCAAGAAGCCGTGCTGCACGCCGTCGGCGTCGAAGTCGACGGTGGCAGAGATGGGGCTGGGCCGCAGTGAGTTCGGTTGAAGCGTCATGGTGAATCCTTTTTATTGAACGTGCGGCTATTTCACGAACAGCTGGCGGGGGAAGTTTGCCAGCGTTTCGCAGCCGTCTTCGGTAATCAGTATGCTTTCGGTAATTTCCAGCCCCCAGTCATCGACCCACAGGCCCGGCATGAAGTGAAAGGTCATGCCCGGCTGCAGGATCGTCTCGTCCGAGGGGCGCAGGCTCATGGTGCGCTCGCCCCAGTCGGGGGGGTAAGAGATGCCAATCGGGTAGCCACAGCGCGCGCCACCGCGGTCAAAACCATACTTGTCCATGGCCGCCCCCAGCGCCATGGCGATGTCGGCCGTGCGATTGCCGGGCTTGGCAACGGCCAAGCCGTTTTCGATGCCTTCCAGCAAGGCCGATTCGGCGCGGATGAAGTCGGTGGGCGGCGTGCCGAGGAACACAGTGCGCGACATGGGCGCATGGTAGCGCTTGAACACCCCGGCAATTTCGAAGAAGGTGCCTTCACCACTGCGGAACGGCGTATCGTCCCAGGTCAGGTGTGGCGCCGCTGCATCCTTGCCCGTAGGCAGCATGGGCACGATGGCCGGGTAATCACCGCCAAACACCTTGCCGTTTTCGTCGATGAACCCTTCGATGCCCACGCGATAGATTTCAGACACCAGCTTGCTCTTGGGCAACCCCGGCTCGATCACTTCCAGAATGCGCGAGTGCATGCCTTCGACAATCCTGGCGGCGACCCGCATATAGGCAATTTCCTGGGGAGACTTGATCGCCCGGCACCAGTTCACCAGCGCATTGGCATCCATGAAGTGCGCGTGGGGAAGCTCCTTGAGCAGGCTTTGGTAAGCCTTGGCAGAAAAGTAGTAGTTGTCCATTTCCATGCCCACCACGCCGGTGTGCCAGCCACGATCGGGCATGATCGACTGCGCCAGATACTCCATCGGGTGCATGTCGGGGTTCTGGACGTAGTAATCCGGGTAATAGGTGATGTTATCGGGGTGAATCCAGCAGGTGCGCAGCGCGCCATTGGCATCCATCCGGCGACCAAACCACACCGGCTCACCCTCCAACCCCACCAGCACGCACTGGTGCACATAAAATGACCAGCCGTCGTAGCCGGTCAGCCACGCCATGTTGGAAGGGTCGCTGACGATCAACACATCGATGCCGCGACCGGCCATTTCAGCACGCACTTTCCATAAACGGCTGGCGTACTCTTCACGGGTGAAAGGCAGGGAAACCTCTGTCATCGGGCAACTCGCCAATAAAAGATCACTTAGAACCAGCGCCCGCGGTAAGTCGCGGCACTGGGCCACAGGATCGACCTGGTCACCGCCGCTGCTGGCCCGCCAATGTCGCCTTGCCCCGATACTAGCACCCCTCCTTGGTCAGCGGTCAAAGCCTTTATGGCAAAAATTGCATAGACCGTTAACATCGCTTCTAACGAGGCGTTGACCGCGAAGCGACGCGCCTCGCATGGGTTGCGGTCTTCGGGTTCTCTCGCTCATGATAGAGCTTCCCCCAGAAGCCGCAGCTAAGGAGCCTTCATGAAAATTGTCGTCCATATCGACAATGCCGCGCAGTGGCAGGCCGCTATTGCCGACGCATTGCCCCAGGCCACGGTATTGACCAGCGACGCCCCGGCCAGCGAGCGGCTCGACGCTGATTACCTGGCCGTCTGGAAGGCACCGGCCCATTTGCTGCAGGAGCAAACGCACCTGAAGGGCATCATCAATCTCGGGGCAGGCGTCGACCACTTGCTCAATACGCCGGGCCTTCCTGACGGCGTGCCCATCGTCAAACTGCGCGACGCGGGCATGAGCGAACTGATGGCCGACTACGTACTATACGGCGTGCTGCACTTCTACCGCAGCATGGACCGCTATCGCCAACAGCAGACCCACGCCCAGTGGACGCCGCAGCCAGTCGCCGGCAAGGCCGACTGGCCGGTGGGCGTGCTGGGGCTCGGGGCCATTGGTGGCTATGTGGCCAGTGCACTGCAGCAGGCAGGGTTTCCGGTTTGGGGATGGAGCCGCTCTGCCAAACAGATCAGCGGGGTACGCTGCCTGCACGGTGACGAGGGCCTGGACCAGCTGTTAAGCAAGGTGCAGAGCGTCGTGACCATCCTGCCGGATACCCCGGCCACTCGGCATATCCTGAACGCCGCCCGGCTGGCGCAACTTCCGCCAGGGGCAAGTGTGATCAACCCTGGGCGCGGGAGTCTGATCGACGAACAAGCCCTGTTGAAAGCCCTTGGCACGGAACAGCAGCCAGGCCACCTGCGCGGTGCGCTGCTGGACGTCTTCCACGAAGAGCCGCTGCCTGCCAACCACCCACTGTGGCAGCACCCTAGGGTGATCGTGACGCCGCATATGGCGGCCCCGACTCCGCTGAATGACGCCATCGATCAGGTCATCTCCTATCTGCATGCCTTCGATGCCGGTGAACCTCTCGCCACCGTCAACCCTGAGGCGGGCTACTGACGCCCACTGCTCGGCACGTTATACTTTGCCAAGTGCTATCGTTTGCTGAGAACGGGCCAGCGACGCAAGGGAACCAAGGGCTGAGTCAAGGGCTCTGAGGATCATATATTCAATGGAGGAATGGCCTTTGCGTCATATTAACGTCACTGCGGCTCATCGCTGGCTGAGCATTGCCGTGGGTGCCCTGAGTATGTCTGGCATGACAGCCGCCGTCGCAGAGCAGCCCGTCGAGGATGCTGCCTGGGCTGCCCCGCAGCCGTTCGAAGCACAGTACCGGCTGGAGATTCGTGGTTGGCCGGGCGCGACCATCACCCATACGCTATCCAACGAAGGCCTGCACTGGCTCAGCGACATGAGCTTTTCCGTGGCCGTGGCGCGCGGCCAAGAGCGCAGCCGCTTTGCGGTGGACGATGACGCCACTCGCTCGCTGCTCTACAACAGCAGTTACTCGCTGTTTGGCGTGGGCGACAGCTACCAGCTGAACGAAGCCGATATCCACTCGCTGGACCGTCAGACGGCCCTGTTCGACCTGTCACGGCGGGTCGGCCATGAAAACTGCACCCAGCAGGCGCCCTGCGATATCTCGTTCGTGGATCACCGGGGCCGAGACGAGCACTTTCAGTACTACCTGAATGCCCCGGCCAGCGTCAGCGTCCCCGCTGGGGATTTCGATGCCCAGCCGGTTACCCTGGTGGATGCCGACAAACCCGACCGTTACCTGGTGATCAATTTTCACCCTGACTGGCCCGGGCTGATCCTTTCTGCGGAGTACCAAAAGGAGGGGCGTCGCCAGACCACCATCACCATGACACGCTTCACGCCTGACGAGGGTAATGAACGCTAGATGCTCTCAGGCTTATTGATCGTATTGTTGCCGCTGTTTCTGGGCTATCTGGTTCGCGTTCGCTCCACGGCGTGGCTGAATCTCATCAACCGAGCCGTCAGTGGCTCGGTGTACTTGATACTGCTGTTCATGGGAGTGAGCCTGGCGGGGCTTGAAAATCTGGGTAGCCAGCTGTCTCGCCTCGGGGGTAACGCCCTGCTGCTTTTCAGTATCACCACCCTCTTCAATCTTGCCGCCCTCTGGTGGCTGTCCAGACGCGTACGCCTGAGCGCGGGGAGCTCTCCCGTGGTCAAGGACGCCCCCACCAGCAAACTGGCGGCCATGGGCGGCTCGCTGATGCTCGTCGCCGTGGTGGCAGGTGGCGTGGCGCTGGGGCTGCTGCTCGGCCCCACGCTGGGAGAAGCGCTATTTACCATGGCGGACTGGCTGGCAGAGTGGGTGCTCTACGTGCTGCTGGTGTTGATTGGTTGCCAACTGCGTAATTCGGGCATGCCGCTCAAACAGATTTTGCTCAATCGCCTGGGGCTCGCTATTGCGGTCACCCTGGCGCTCAGCTCGCTGTTGGCAGGATTGGCCGCCGCCCCCTTGCTCTCATTGCGCTGGAACGAAGGCTTGGCCATGGCCTCCGGATTTGGCTGGTATTCGCTGTCGGCCATTCTGATTGGCGACCAGCTCGGCCCGCTGATGGGCGGCGTGGCGTTCTTCAACGACCTGACCCGCGAGCTGCTGGCGTTCATACTGATTCCGCTGGTCATCCACCGCCATACCGCGCTGGCGATTGGCTATGGCGGGGCCACCTCCATGGACTTCACCCTGCCCGTGATTCAGCAGCATGGCGGCGTGGCCTGTGTGCCCATTGCCGTGGTCAGCGGCTTTATCCTCTCGCTACTCTCCCCGCCGCTGATTCTGTTCTTTCTTTCGCTGTCGGGTTAGCGTGAGCGGGCGCTCCTTGGGTAGGATACGCAGCTAGCGTATTGCTTCGATCATCAAGGACGCCCACCCACCATGCTCAACGGAATCTGGTTAAGCTTTTTCATTGCCGCCTTTGCGGCATCGCTCTGGCAATGGCTGGTGGGTGGCGACAGCGAGGTGTTTGCCCGCCTGGTGCAGTCGCTGTTCGATATGGCAAGGGTCAGCGTCGATATCATTCTGGTGCTGCTGGGCACCATGACGCTGTGGCTGGGATTTCTGGCCATTGCTGAAAAGGCGGGGTTAATCCGCCTGCTGGGGCGAGTGCTCGACCCGCTGTTCTGCCGCTTGATGCCCGAAGTGCCCCGCGGCCACCCGGCCATGGGGCTGATCAGCATGAACTTTGCCGCCAACATTCTCGGCCTGGATAACGCTGCGACGCCCATTGGCATCAAGGCGATGCATTCGCTGCAAACCCTGAACCCCAGCCGCGATACCGCCAGCAATGCGCAAATCCTGTTTCTGGTACTGAATACCTCGTCGCTGACCCTGCTGCCCGTCACGATTTTCATGTACCGCGCCCAGCAAGGGGCGGCAGAGCCGACGCTGGTGTTCCTGCCGATTCTGCTGGCGACCAGTGCATCCAGCCTCGCCGGGCTGCTGGCGGTGGCCATCATGCAGCGTCTGAAGCTTTGGCAACCGGTGGTGCTGGGGTACTTGCTGGCCGCTGCGCTGGCCCTGGGGCTTTTGATCACCACGCTGGCGGGGATGTCGGCTCAAGCGCTGGCCGCCGCTTCCACGCTGGTTGGCAACCTCACGCTGTTCAGCATTGTGATCATGTTCCTGGTCGTGGGCGCGCTGCGCGGCGTGAAGGTGTATGACGCCTTTATCGAGGGTGCCAAAGAAGGCCTGAGCTTTACCATCACCCTGCTGCCCTACCTGATTGCCATGCTGGTGGCCGTTGGGGTGCTGCGCGCCAGCGGCGTGCTGGATGCTGGGCTTGACGGCATTCGCTGGCTGGTGGAAGGCATTGGCTGGGATACCCGCTTTGTGGATGCGCTACCCACCGCCTTTGTGAAACCGCTCTCCGGCAGCGGCTCCCGCGCCATGATGATCGAGACCATGAACACCTTTGGTGTCGATAGCTTCCCAGGGCTACTGGCCGCCACGTTCCAGGGCAGCACCGAAACCACCTTTTATGTGCTGGCGGTCTACTTCGGCGCCGTAGGCATTAGCCGCATTCGCCATGGGTTGGGATGCGCCCTGGTCGCCGATGTGGCAGGCATCACCACCGCCATTCTGGTGTGTTACTGGTTCTTTGGCTGAATCAGCAAGACCGGGTCAGCGAGACCGCTCCCCGCGAATCGCTGCGCTGAGCGCTTTGCGCAGCGCTGGCCCGGAAAGCCCACGGCCAAGCAGAACGATGAGTTTGGCCACGGCGGCTTCCAGCGTGATGTCTCCTCCAGCGATCACGCCCGCCTGATTGAGCGCCGCCCCGGTGGCGTAGGCGCCTTGAATGACCTCCCCCTGAGCGCACTGCGTGACGTTGAGCAGCGCCACGCCCCGCTCATGGGCCGCTTTCAAGGCGTCGAGCAGTGCACCGTCAAAGCTGGGCGGGTTCCCCACGCCGTAGCTGTGTAGCACCACACCTTTCAGCGTGTCGTCTGCCAGTAGCGCTTTGGCGCGCGTTAGCGACATACCCGGGTACAGCGGCAGCACGGCCACCGCCTCATCGTCTAGCTGGAGCGGCGAAAAGCTAGGCTCCCCGCTGAGCAGCGCCGAGGGCTGGGGAAAGGTGATGCCAATGCCGATCTCGGCAAGCCAAGGGAAGTTGGGAGAGTCAAAGGCATCCAGGCCTTGAGTACGCACCTTGCGGGCGCGGTTACCGCGTAGCAGTCGGTCATGGAAGACCAGGCTCACTTCGCAGGGTGTGGCCGGATGAGCCGCCAGCTGTAGCGCGCTGACCACGTTGTTCAGCGCGTCGCTTCTGGGCTCACCCAGCGGAATTTGAGAGCCGGTGAAGATCACCGGCTTGTTCAAGGCCCCGAGCATGAACGACAGCGCCGACGCACTGTAGGCCATGGTATCGGTGCCGTGCAGAATCACGAAGGCATCGTAGACCTGCCAGTGGGCTTCCAGCGCCGCGATCAGTCGATTCCACGCCTCGGGCATCAGCTCGGCGCTGGCGATCAAAGTCGTTCAGAATGCGCAGGCCGCACTTGAACAGCAGGATCAGCGCCACGAGGTTGACCACTGCCAAGAGGCCCATGGTCACATCGGCGAAGCCAAACACGGTGCCTAGATCGGTGGTCGCGCCCCAGCACACCAGCAGTACAATCGCCACCCGGAAGGCGTTGAACAGGTTCTGGTTGTCACGGCTGAAGAAGTTCAGGCTGTTTTCGCCCAGGTAGTAGTTGTAGAGGATGGTGCTGAAGGCAAACAGCAGCAGCGCCAGGCTCACGAAGGTGCGGCCCCACTCGCCCACGTGGTCTGCCAAGGCAGCCTGGGTGAGCGCGATACCTTCGACACCCGCCCCGGCGGCGGGGTCATACACGCCGCTGAGCAGAATCAGAAACGCCGTGGCCGAGCAGATGATCACCGTATCGATGAACACCGAGAACGCCTGCACGATGCCTTGGTTGGCCGGGTGTGGCACATACGCCACGGCAGCCACGTTGGGCGCACTGCCGAGGCCCGCTTCGTTGGAGAACAGGCCACGCTTCAAGCCCATCATGATGGCAGCGCCAATCCCACCACCCACCAGCGGCTCCAGGCCAAAGGCGCTCTTGACAATCAGGGCAATCACCGCGGGGATATCCCCCAGGTTCATGGCAATCACTAACAGCGCCACGGCGATATAGCCCACGGCCATGAAGGGCACCAGGAATTCGGAGATGCGAGCAATCCGCTTGATGCCGCCAAAGATGATCAGGCCCACCAGCATTGCCAGCGCAATACCGCTGTACAGCACCGGCACGCCGAAGGCGTCGCCAAACGAAGTGGCAACGGCATAGGATTGCAAGGCGGTAAAGGCAAAACCGAAGGTGAGTAACAGCAGTACCGAGTAGAACGCTGCCAGCCAGCGCCACTGCTTGCCCAAACCTTTGACGATGTAGTACGCCGGACCACCACGGTAGGTACCGTCGCCTTCCGCCTGTTTGTAGGTTTGCGCCAGGGTGCACTCTAGAAAGCTGGTGGCCATGCCCATCAAACCGACGATCCACATCCAGAAAATCGCCCCCGGGCCGCCCAGCGTAATCGCCACGGCCACGCCGGCGATGTTACCGCCGCCCACGCGCCCCGCTACCGACAGTACCAGCGCCTGAAACGAGCTCAAGTGGCCGTGCTGATTACGCTTGAAGGCTTGACCGGAACCCAGAATACGGAACATCTGACCAAAATAACGAAACTGTACGAAGCGGGAGGCAACGGTAAAACCGATACCAACGCCCACCAGTAATACGAGCAGAACCCTCCCCCAGAGGAGGTCGTTGAGCATATCGAGCATGGGATAGTCTCCGCATTTTTATATTGGCGTTATGGTTGTAATCGCGTCCTTGTTTGCGATTGAAAGGCGCGCAGAGTGTTGTACCAAGCCAAAAGCGGGATGACGCTTGGCGCAGCGATGCAGTTGGTTGCACTCACTGCGCCAGTGGGTGCATCACAGTGCATCAGGCGTATACAGCCCCCGCGAGATGATGACCGCTAGAGAGAATGTACCGAGCAGTCATCTGATGATGTTACTGCGATGCCCACTTGTGAAGATGCACCGATTGACGTTAAATAACATCAATATCGATGCAAGCGAGTGCACGACCAGGCAGGAGTGAACGATGCGAACCACTGTTACCATTGACGATGAGCTCTACGAGCAGGCATTGGCGTTTGCCGAGCCGGGAATGGATAAACCGTCAGACCTCTTTCGCGAGGCCATGAAAACCTATGTCCGCGTGCAAGCCGGTCGACGCCTTGCAGCCCTGGGTGGGACTGCGCCAGAGATGCCCGACATACCCCGCCGTCGCGAGGCGCCTTCAACGCAATGAACGTGCTAGTCGACACATCGGTCTGGGTGGATCATTTCAGAAAACGAAACGATGCCCTGATCGGATTGATCGAAAAAGATCTTGTGCTCAACCACCCCATGGTTTTGGCTGAGCTTGCCTGCGGGACACCTCCCTCCCCGCGCACTCAAACGCTAAAGAGTGTTGCCCTCTTGCGGCCCTGTCATCAGGCTAGTTTGTCGGAGGTGATGGACTTCATCGAACGTGAAAAGCTCTATGGCCTGGGCTGCGGCTTAGTCGACATGTGCTTACTTGCCTCAACACTTATCACGCCCGATACGCAGTTATGGACGCTAGACAAGCGTCTCGCGGATATGGCGGACAAGTTCGCTGCGGCCTACCGGGTCGCGGTACATTGAGAGCTGATCACAATATCCGCTTGAGCTGCTTAATAAAATAGCCACCATCGATCAACATTGCTGCAGGCATGGCTTCTTTTCCTTCTTCAAACGAAAAACGCCCCAGGGGTCGGCTTATCCCGAGATATGTGGGAAAGCTTACTGCCCAGGGCGTGGATAACGCTTAGCTTACGGAGTGCTTAATACATCGCCACCCCCTACATCCGTAACATCATTACCAGGGGCACGCAATGCCCGCGTTTGCCGCCCTGGCCGCGTGAAGCTTCTTGTAGCTTTCGATGAGGCGCTGGTGGCGCTCCAGCCCCTCCAACTGCATGTTGGTGGGAGTAAGGCCGTGGAAGCGCACGCTGCCATCTACCGAGCCAACCACCGCCGCCATGGTGGCTTCGCCGAACATGCGCTGGAAGTTGGGCAGGTAGTCGTCCAACGCCAGCTCGTCGTCCAGGGCAATCTCCAGCACCGCGCTCACAGCTTGATAGAACAGGCCGCGCTCGACGGTGTTGTCGTTGTACTGCAGGAACATCTGCACGCAGTCCAGCGCCTCTTCATGACGGCCAAGCGCCAGGTAGACCAGCAGCTTCAGCTCAAGAATGGTCAGTTGCCCCCACACGGTGTTCTCGTCGAACTCGATACCGATCAGCGTGATGATATCGACGTGGTCGTCCATCTGACTCTCTTCCAGCCGCTCGACCAGGTCGGTCAGCTGTGCGTCGTCCAGGCGGTGCAGGTTGAGGATATCTTCGCGGTAATCCAGCGCCTTGTTGGTGTTGTCCCAAATCAGGTCTTCGATGGGGTACACCTCGGAGTAGCCCGGCACCAGAATGCGGCACACCGGTGCGCCCAGGTCTTCGTGTACCGCCATGTACACTTCGGCCCCCAGCTCCTCGAAAATACCGAACAGGGTCTCGGCTTCTTCCTCGTTGCTGCCAGAGAAGTCCCACTCACTGAACTCGAAGTCGGGCTTGGCACTGAAGAAGCGCCAGGAGACCACGCCCACCGAATCGATGAAGTGCTCGACGAAGTTGTTCGGCTCGGAGACAGTCTGGGAATTGAAGGTCGGCAACGGCAGGTCGTTCAAGCCTTCGAAACTGCGCCCCTGCAGCAGCTCGGTCAGGCTGCGCTCCAGCGCCACCTCGAAGCTTGGGTGGGCACCAAAGGAAGCGAATACTCCGCCGGTACGCGGGTTCATCAGCGTCACGCACATCACCGGGAACTGCCCGCCCATGGAGGCATCCTTCACCAGCACCGGGAAGCCCTGGGCTTCCAGGGCATTGATGCCCTCGACAATGCTGGGGTACTTGGCCAGCACTTCTTGCGGTACGTCGGGCAGGGTCAATTCCTGTTCGAGGATTTCCCGCTTCACCGCCCGCTCGAAAATCTCTGAAAGGCACTGCACCTGAGCTTCCACCAGCGTGTTGCCCGCGCTCATGCCATTGCTGAGGAACAGGTTTTCGATCAGGTTGGAGGGGAAGTAGACCGTTTCGCCATCGCTCTGGCGCACAAAGGGAAGCGAAACGATGCCCCGGTCTTCACGGCCCGAGTTGGTATCAATCAGGTTCGAGCCACCCAGCTCGCCTTCCGGGTTGTAAATCGCCAGGCAGTGCTCGTCGAGAATTTCGGCGGGCAGCTCGTCATTCGGCCCCGGCTTGAACCACTTCTCATTGGGGTAGTGCACGAATTCGCTGTTCGCGATCTCTTCGCCAAAGAACTGATCGTTGTAGAAGAAGTTGCAGCTCAGACGCTCGATGAACTCGCCCAGCGCCGAGCACAGCGCGCTCTCTTTGGTCGCGCCTTTGCCGTTGGTAAAGCACATGGGGGACGCCGCATCGCGGATATGCAGCGACCACACATGGGGCACGATATTGCGCCAGGAGGCGATCTCGATCTTCATACCGAGGTTCGCCAGAATCGCGCTCATATTGGCGATGGTCTGCTCCAGCGGCAGGTCCTTGCCGGGGATAAAGGTGCTGCCGCCCTCGGGTGCCCCCATCAGCAGCGCCTGGGCGTCTTCGTCGATGTTCTCGACCACCTCGATCTGAAACTCGGGGCCGGTCTGGATGACCTTCTTCACCGTGCAGCGGTCGATGGAGCGCAGAATGCCTTCGCGATCTTTTTCCGAGATATCTTCCGGCAGCTCTACCTGAATCTTGAAGATCTGCTTGTAGCGGTTTTCCGGGTCGACGATGTTGTTTTGCGACAGGCGAATGTTCTCGGTGGGAATATTGCGCGCGTTGCAGTACACCTTGACGAAGTAGGCGGCACACATGGCCGACGACGCCAGGAAGTAGTCAAACGGGCCAGGGGCCGAGCCGTCGCCCTTGTAGCGAATCGGCTGGTCGGAAATGACCGTAAAGTCGTCGAACCTGGACTCCAGGCGGAGGTTGTCGAGATAGTTAACTTTGATTTCCATAAGCGGGCGTCCGGAGTAATGAGTGTGCCTGAGCGCCAACGCATCAGGCGAATGGCGGCCATTATCCAGTTTTTTGCCCGCTTCGTCTTGGGCAGTCGCTTGAATCGCTCATGGCTGATGTAGCAAGAATGGTAGCGCCTCTTCCAGCAGCAGGTCAGGAATCTCTTCGGCGATATAGTGGCCGCAGGGCAGCGCCTTGCCCTCTACCTGCGTCGCTACCTTGCGCCATTCAGCCAAGGCATCGAAGCAGGCTTCAATCGCGCCCTGGGCACCCCACATCACGTTGATCGGGCAGGTGAGCTTCACACCCGCGTCGATATCCGCCTGATCGTGCTCCAGATCGATAGTCGCGCTGGCGCGGTAGTCGCCGCAGATGCCGGTGGCCGTACCGGGAAGCGACAGGCAGCGCTCGTACTCCGCCAGCGCTTCTGGGGCGAACGGTGCCATACCGGCACTGCGGGCGCCCATCACGCTTTTCAGGTACTGCGCGGGGTCGGCTTGAATCAGCATTTCCGGCAGCGGCTGAGGGCGAATCAGAAAGAACCAGTGCCAGTAGCTGCGGGCAAACGCCTCATTGGTGCCCCGGTACATGGCCAGCGTGGGGGCGATATCTAAAAGCACCATGCGCTCAACCCGCTCGGCGTAATCAACGCCTAAACGATGCGCCACCCGCGCACCTCGGTCGTGGGCCAGTACTTTAAACCGCTCAAAGCCCAGCGCGCTCATCAGTTCGGCCATATCGGTGGCCATGGTGCGCTTGGCGTAATTGAGATGCTCTGCGTCATCGTCCGGCTTGCCGCTGTCGCCGTAGCCGCGCAGGTCAGCGGCAATCACCGTGAAGTGCTGGGCAAGCTTGGCCGCCACTTTGTGCCAGATCATATGGGTCTGCGGGTGCCCGTGAAGCAGCAGCAATGCCGGGCCACTGCCCCCCATGCGGTAGTGGATATCGATGCCATTCACATGGCGCGTGTGTTTTTCAAAGCCTTCGAACATCTTGTGCCCCTTGATGGAAACAGATGAAAGCATTGCACTTGCCGACACAAGGCGGCACATTAGCCGCCACCGCCCAAGAGCCCCGAGTCACGCCCATGCACGATGAATTTGTGGCCAATTTGCGCCTGCTGTGCAGCTACTACCCGTCGATTGCCGACGTGCGCCGCCGCCTGCCGATGAACCGAGCGCAATTCAACCGCTACTTGAGCGGGCGCTACTACCCCAGTCATGCGGCGCTCCAACGAATATGCCATTTTCTTGGCGTCACCGCAGACGACATTGCCCTCCCCCACCAGGATTTTCGCGCTCTGGTCATATCATGCGTACGCTGGTCTGTCTGGAGGAGCGCGACGGCGGCGTGGTGTATCAGCGCACCGAACGCATGCCGGTGGCCCCCGGCAAACGCCCCTGCCATAACCGCTATGTGGGGGCGGCAGTCAAACTTGCGGACCGGCTGTTCTTGATCGACCACGAAACTCTGAACGGTCACGAGATCACCCAGACCATTCTGTTTCCCAGCTTTCAAAGCTAGGTAACGCGATTGACGGGGCTGAAGATGGGCGTGGCAGACAACAGCGAGCGCATGCCCTGCTGTGTGAGAGTGGTGTATCAGCGGCTGGTTGACTGCTCCTCGCCCTGAAGGACGAGGATTCCCAATTCAACGAGAATCGGACACGGAGACTGGCTCCATGCCGCT
>NZ_PINZ01000052.1:0-19063 GCF_002810305.1 Halomonas sp. 141 | reverse complement strand
GGTCGTGTCGACGTGAGTAGTATAGCACTGTACAAATCATCAGCAAGGGCATCCTGCGGATGCCGCGCTATCCATCCGCTCACTAAAAGTAAGCGGTTTTTCGCGCTGATTGATAAAGCTCGGCTTTCGCATGGCGCATGACATCTTCGCAGGCCTGCTGGCGAGCCAGTTGGGTCAACAGCTTCTGGGTGACTTCAAAGCCTTTGCCCAGGCAGTGGTCGACTTCGTCTCGGCTAACCGTGGGCGACACGTCGTAGTCGATTTTCACCGTACGCCCTTTGCCTTCCAGGCGGTCTGCCAGCGCTCTAAGCCGCCACGCGATTCGCTCTTTCCAGTTTGCTGATTCTTCTGCGCCTTCGTTTACGCTAAACGTGCACTGCCATTCCGGTCTGTAAACCTTCATAGGAGAACCTCCACTGCGTTTGGAAAGAATGATCGATCGTGTTGTCGTACTCCGTCTGTCTGAAGATCTTGCTCTGCTACTATACCTGACTCGGGCCCTATTTCCGAAACGTCGACAGCCGTTATTCATTGCACAAGCTAGAGTCACCGTTATGACCCACCCCATGCCGGAAAGTTGCCCCTGTGGCAGCACGTTGCCACTGGCAGCCTGCTGCCAGCCGTTTCATCAGGGCCAGGCCATTCCAGAAACCCCGGAAGCCCTGATGCGTTCACGATACACCGCCTTTGCGTTGAATGAGCGTGACTATTTGCTGGCCACCTGGCACGCCACCACGCGCCCAGCCACACTGCCACCCGACCCCACGACGCAGTGGCAATCGCTGGTCATCGTGTCGGCACCGCAGCCTTCCCGCGATGAGGGGCACGTGCACTTCAAGGCAACGTTCAGAGAATCAGGCCGTTGGCATGTGCTCGAGGAGGCCTCGCGGTTCGTATGGGAAGAGCAGCGGTGGTGGTACGTCGACGGAAAGCCCACCGTGATCCGCCTGAAGCCGGGCCGTAACGATGCCTGCCCTTGTGGAAGCGGACGCAAATTCAAGGTATGTTGCCAGCTATAAGACTAAGTAGCATTAGGCACCTCCGATGAACGCGAAGCAAACCGAACGGCGACGACAGCGTGGCTTCAGGTCTTCATCGAGTGTCTTGCAGATGAGCAGTATCAACAGTTGGAAAGCCTGACCCAGCGGTTAGCGTTCGAGCGCTAGCCAGACCATCGACCGGAGCCACCACGTCTCATGCCCTTGAATACTCGTGATTTAGCCGCCGAGACGCTACTGCTGCTGGTGTCAGCGACGCTCCTGTGCATGGGCGCCACCAGCCTGTTGGTGGGGCTGGTGCTGCCACAAGTGGTGTTCGGCCCGATGCTGGTGCCGGATGCCGCGCTGGCGACGCTGCTGATCGGCGTCAGCCTGCTGGCCACGCTGTGCCAGTGGCGCGTGGTGAGGCTGGCAAGTGCCGGGGGCTTGACGGCGCTGCTGCTGTATACCTTGCTGCACAACCTGATGGCGCAGGGCGTCAGCGAATCGTGGGTCACTGGGCAACCGCGCATGACCAGTTTGGCGGCGGCAGTGTTGCTGGTGGTCAATGTCTGCCTATGGCGCGGGGTCGAAGGGGTAGCAAGACAGCGCTGGTGGCGCGCGACAGGCATAGGTTTGCTGCTATTTGGCGGCGTGGTGGTTCTCCAGCTATGGCGTCCTCAGGCAAGCCAGGCGACGCTATTCACCTTCTCGCCTCTGGCGGTACTAGTGTTCATCGTGCTATTGGCGGTTGCGCTGTTGGTGGCCGGCTGGCGGCAGCGTCATGAGCGGCTCAGCCCGGGCCGCTTGACCGTGGTGGTCGGGTTGGCAGGGGTGTTGGCCAGTAGTCTGGCGTGGTTGCTGCTGAGCATGCATCAACGCTCTTCCATCGAGCAGCAGGCGGGTTATCTGCTGGATAGCGTGCAGCTCAATGCCGAGCAGGTGATGACGGAAAGGCTGCTGTTGATGCAGCGTATGGCCGAACGCCTGGCAACGGTAGAGGGCCAACCGCGTGACGTGTTGTTGACCCGCGACGCCCAGAACTATTTTCGTGACACACTCAGCCTGCATGCGATTGCACTGATGGATGCGTCGGGAGTGCTGTCATGGTCGCAGGGACGCAGGCACACCAGCGATATCTGGCTGCTGGAGCAACTGAGCACTCCGTCTGTCCAGGCATGGGCTGATATTCCGTTCGATCGTCCGCGCCTCTTGATACCGGACAGCCTCCAGCCTAATAACGTGATCATGTTGATCCCCATCCCGGATAGTGCACAACGGTTGCTGGCTTCGTTCAACCTGGGCGAGCTGCTGAGTAATGAATTGCGCCTGGCACTTGGGCCGTTTCATGTGGATGTCAGCCGCCTTCAGCACCGTCTGGTGCGGCTGCACCCTTCCGGGTTCACGGTCGATGATGGCGAAGCCTCCACACTGATGCTGGCATCTCGGCATATGGGGTTGCCGGGGGGGATCAACCTCATGCTGAGCGCCTATCCCGGCCAACACTACAACTGGGCACTGTTGGGCGTGATGCCGCTGAGCGTCACGCTGGGTGGGCTGGTGATGAGCTGGCTGCTGGCGTTCAGCGTGGGGTTGATGGGCGCGAGCGTGGCGCGTGCCAGGGAGCTTGCCGAGGCGCGCCACTCTTTGGCCGACAGCGAACAGCGCTATCGTTCGCTGTTTGCGCACCATCCTGACGCCGTGTTTGCGGTGGACGGCAACGGCTGCTTCACCGAGGCGAATGCTACCTGTGGTCATGTGACCGGCATTCCGCGAGAAGAAATCTTGCAGCATCACTTTGCAAATTTTATCGAACCCACCGATATGCTGCGTGTGGCGCAGCAGTTTCAAAAGGTGCTGGGCGGTGAAATCGCGCGCTTCGAAGTCTCGCTGCGCCACCGTGATGGCCAGCAGCGCTTGCTGGATGTGATCGGTATTCCGATCACGGTCAATGGTCGAGTCGACGGAGTGTACGGCATTGCACAGGACGTCACCGCAAGCCGTGCCCAGCAGACTCGTCTGCGCATTCTGGAGCGCAGCGTGGAAGCCAGCGTGAACGGCGTGCTGATTGCCGATGCCCGCGCACCGGATTTGCCGATCATCTACGCCAATCGTGCGTTTAGCGTGATGACCGGCTACTCGCTGGAAGACGTCATTGGTCGGAACTGTCGTTTTCTGCAAGGGCCGGAGAGCGACCCGGACATGGTGGAGACGCTGCGCTGCGGCCTCCAGAACCAGCGAGAGACCCACGTCACGCTGTGCAATTATCGCAAGGATGGTACGCCGTTCTGGAACGACCTCTACGTCGCACCGGTGCGGGGCCAGGATGGCGGGGTGACCCATTTCGTCGGCGTTCAGCACGATATTTCCAAGCACAAGGCCTACGAAGCTCGCCTGGCCTATCATGCCACCCATGACGACCTGACTCGCTTGCCTAACCGCATGCATTTCGAAGAAGCCCTGCAGGCACAGTTTGCCCAGGCACAGCTGGGGGGGGCACGCCATCAGCGTGCTGTTCGTGGATCTGGACGATTTCAAGCCGATCAACGACAGCCTGGGGCATGCCGTGGGTGATCAGGTATTGATCGAAGTAGGCCAGCGGCTGAAGGCGGCACTGCGCCAGGAAGATACGGTGGCCCGCTTGGGCGGTGACGAGTTCGTGCTGCTGATTTCGTCGGTCAGTGACGAAAAGCAGGTGATCGACATCGTCGAGCGCCTGTTGCCCGCCTTGGCTCGCCCTTACTGCATCGATGGCCACGAGCTGTACCTGACGGCCAGTGTCGGCATCGCCATCAGTGGGCCGACCACACCCCAGCCACAAAGCTTGATTCAGCAGGCAGACATGGCGATGTACAAGGCCAAGCAGCAAGGGCGCAATGCGTATGCCTGGTTCAGTAACGACATCAACGAACTGGCCAGCGAGCGCGTCATCCTGCGCAACGATTTGCAGGAAGCCATCGATCATCAAAACTTCGAGCTGCACTATCAGCCACTGTTCGACGGCGCCGGCAACATCGTCAGCGTAGAAGCCCTGGTACGTTGGCGGCACCCCGTGAAAGGCTATATTTCTCCGGCGCGTTTCATTCCGCTGGCCGAGGCAACGGGGCAGATCGTGCCCATCAGCGAGTGGGTCCTGCAGCGTGCCTGTACCGACATGCTGAGCCTGCAGCAAAAGGGGTTGGGAAGCCTGAAGGTGGCGGTCAATCTCTCGCCTTTGCAGTTTCATCGCGCAAGCTTTCTGGCGACGCTGCGCCAGACGCTCTCGTCGACCGGTCTTCCTGCCGAGCAGCTGACGCTGGAACTGACCGAAGGCATCCTGATGAACAACACCGAGGCGGCAATTGGTATTCTGCATGCGCTGCGCAGCATGCAGGTGAGCGTCGCCATTGATGACTTCGGCACCGGCTACTCGAGCTTGAGCTATCTGAAACACCTGCCCATCAGCACCATCAAGATCGATCGCAGCTTCATCAACGAGCTGATTCACAGCGATGACGATGCCGCCATCGTGCAGGGCATCATTTCCATGGCCCACCATTTGGGGCTTGGCGTGGTGGCCGAAGGGGTCGAGAATGACGCCCAGCACCAACGTTTGATGACTTACCGCTGTGACATGTTCCAGGGCTTCGGGCTGGCCAAGCCCATGCCGCTGGCGGAACTCGAAAACATCATGGCGGCGTTCACGGCTTCGACTACCCCTGGCTGACGAGAAAACATGGCGTTGACCACCACGACCTGGTACCTGTATCTGCTGGAGTGTCGCCGAGGCACCTATGTGGGCATCACCAATGACCTGACAAGGCGCTACCAGGCCCACCGAACCGGCAAGGGCGCGCGCTACACCCGTGCGCACCCGCCCACGGCGCTATTAGGGGCGCAGCCGTTTCCTGATCGCGCCACGGCCAGCCAGGCCGAGTACCGCTTGAAACAGCGCACCCCGGATCAAAAGCGCCACTGGGCCCGCCAATGGCCGGTCGAAGGGTGGCACCCGGAAAGCGAGTAAACACACCATGGCAACAGGAGCTTTCATGCGTACGTTTTTTTCCGAGGATAGTCGTCTGCGTCAGGCGCGCAGTGAACTGCACGATGGCACGCTGGTCAGCCCCTTCGAGTGCCCGGAGCGTATGGATCTCGTGCTGGCGGCGCTGGCGCAGGCCAATATCGAGGTGCAGGCGCCGCAGGCCTATGGGCTCGACCCCGTGCTGGCGGTACACGATGCAGACTACGTGGCGTTCCTGGAAGGCTGCTGGCAGGCATGGCAGGCCGCCGGTCATGAAGGCGAGGCCATTCCCAATATCTGGCCAGCGCGGACCCTGCGCGGCGACCGCATACCGCGTTCGGTGAGCGGCCAGCTGGGCTACTATGCGCTGGCCGCCGAAACCTCGATCAGCGAGGGGACGTTTGCGGCGGCTATGGCCAGCAAGGACACTGCGCTGGCCGCCGTAGAGCATACGCTGGCCACCGGCGAGCCCAGTTTTGGGCTGTGCCGCCCGCCCGGCCATCACGCAGCCTTCGATCAGTTCGGTGGCTACTGCTTCTTCAACAATGCCGCCATTGCTGCCCAGCGGGCCCTGGCCAGCGGCATGCATCGCGTGGCCGTGCTGGACGTGGACTTTCACCACGGCAACGGTACCCAGCAGATTTTCTACCAGCGTGACGATGTGCTGTTCGCTTCCCTGCATGGCGACCCCGACGTGACCTTTCCCTACTTTTCCGGCTATGCCGACGAAACGGGGGAGGGCAAGGGAGAGGGCTACACGCTGAACTACCCGCTGCCGCCCGGTACGTCGGTGGCGCGGTGGATGGCGGCGTTGGACGATGCCTTGACCCGGATTGCCCAGGCCGAGTGTGAGCTGGTGGTGGTGTCGCTGGGCGTGGACATCTTCGAAGGCGACCCGATCAGCGCTTTTACCTTCCAGCACGCCGACTTTACGGCCCTTGGCCAGCGGCTGGCTCAGAGCGGTTTGCCCTGCGTCTTTTTACTGGAAGGGGGCTATGCAGTGGGGGATATCGGTGTCAATGTGGTGAATGTCTTGCAGGGCTTTGGTGCGGGTGCGAGATGACAAAGGCACCAAATTCGGGCAGTCTTATGCCTTTTTAGCCTATCAATGATGGCGGGAGCGTGTCGTGGCAGTCTACGGCGGAATACAGGCACATGAAGTGGAGCGTTGGCTGAATGCCCTCACCAACGCGGCCTATGACCGACGCTGCCCGCTCTCCAAAGTGCATGGCGGCAACGCCCGTGCGCGCACCGCTCGCCAGGACCTGCTTTATCTGGCGACCTCGTTTCGCGGTGGCGAGCGCAGTCGCGAAGCCGTTGCCGACGGCTTGAGCCGCTGGTGCCAGCACTACCTCAGCGAAGCGGAGTGGTACGTGCTAGTGGGCGGTCGCAAGCCGCCCTCCTCGAATGTTACCAGCACCGCACCTCTCGCGGATCAGCCCCATGATGCCCAAGCCGGTAGCGAGCCTGCCGCCCCTTCCATAGATGATGCCTCCTTGGAAGATCCCTTCGTGGACGACGCGCTAGACGCGCTTTATCAACACCGGGTGGGTTAACCCACGCCAGCCAGCGCTGTTACAATGGATGCATGAACAGTGCTCATGCCGTTTCGGCCACCGCCTCCCTCGATGACCCTTTTTACTACCTGGCGAATTTCCGCTTCGTGGTCGATTGGGTGCAGTCGCGTCACGGCGATTTGCTGAGTGCCGAGGAGCATCACGCCCTCCAGCAATGGTCACGGCTGCCGCGGGCTGCTCAAGCGCTGCTGGTACGCATGGTGATGCGCAAAGGCGAGCTGTTCCGCATCGATAAGCTCAGCTACCCCGAGATTGGCGACACCCAGCAGGCAATGGCCCCGCTACTGGCCCAGGGGTGGGTCGACGAGACACCGCCGTTGAGCGTCGAGGCGCTATTTCGGCTGCTGCGCCTCAGCGAGCTGCGCGACGCCCTGCAACCGATGATCCTTGAGCTGGGCATCGCCCCCAAGGCGACCAAACGCGAACTTCAGGCGGCACTGACACCAGGGCTTACCGAGGCGCGCCCGCTGCAGCAGTGGTGGCCAGAGGCCACCACGAACATCGTGCGCCTCGACATCATGGCGCTATGCGACCGCCTGCGGCTGATGTTCTTTGGCAACCTGCGCCAGGACTGGGCCGAATTCGTGCTCACCGAGCTTGGCTTGCAGCGTTTCGAACAGCTTCCGCTCTCTTCGGATTCGCGTGCATTTCAGCGCCGCGAAGAGGTCGATACCTATCTCACGCTGCACCGCCTGCGCGAGCGCCTGGAGAGCGGCGAGGCGCCGGGAGTGCTCGCCACTGACGTGCCCGCTGCCTTCGGCAACCGCTGGCTGGACGCCCGCCGCTCGCGGCTGCTGCTGACCCTGGGGCACACGGCAGAGCGCAGCGGTGAGGCGGCCCTGGCCCTGGCGCTATATGCCGAGTCCAGCAACAGCGAAGCGCGCATTCGTCGACTGCGAGTGCTGGAGCGCCTGGGCCGCTATCAGGAGGCTTACGCGCTTGCCGAGGCGTCGCTCGATCAGGCAGGCGAGAGCGAAGCCCAGGCGCTGGGACGCCTGCTGCCACGCCTGACGCGCAAGTTGAATTTGCCCGCCCCACTGGCCGCCAAAGCCGTCGATGCCCCCACTTACGTGCTGGAGCTGCCCGGGCCGCAGCCGGTGGAGCGCGCCGTTGCCGAGCACTTATCCACCGCCCGTGCGCCGGTCTTCTATGTGGAAAACTGCCTGATCACCGGGCTGTTCGGTCTGCTGTTCTGGCCAGTCATTTTCAAGCCGCTGCCGGGAGCGTTCTTTCACCCGTTCCACAGCGGGCCTGCGGACCTCTATCGCGAAGACTTCGTGGGCCAGCGCCAGGCAGAGATCGACGCCTGCCTGGCGCAGCTGGAGGATGGCCGCTACCGCGCGACGATTCTAGCCACCTGGCAGGACAAGCAGGGCCTTGCTTCCCCCTTCGTGCATTGGGGAGTGCTGAGCGAACCGCTGGTCACCATGGCGCTTGACTGCCTGCCCGCCGCGCACCTGCGCGGCTGTTTTACCCGCCTGCTGGGGGATCTCAAGCACAATCGCGCAGGCCTGCCGGACCTCATTCAGCTGATGCCGGAAGCAGCGGATGGCGAGCCGCGCTATCGGATGATCGAGGTCAAAGGGCCGGGGGACCGCCTGCAGGATAACCAGCGCCGCTGGATCGACTTCTTCTGCCGCCAGGAGATGCCCGTCGAGGTTTGCCACGTGCGCTGGCAGCCCCACCCATGAGCCGCTATCGCGTGGCGGTGCGTACCCTGTGTGACTTCACCGCCCGCCAGGGTGACTTGGACCACCGCTTTACGCCCGCACCCAGTGCTCAGGAGGGCATCGAGGGGCACGCTCTGGTGGCCAGGCGGCGGGAAAAGATCCCCGGTTATCTCGCCGAACTGCCGCTCTCCGCTGAGTATCAGGGGCTGCGCGTGTCTGGCCGCGCCGATGGTTTCGATGTGGCGGGCAACTGTGTCGAAGAGGTCAAGACCCATCGCGGTAGCCTGGCGCGCATGGCGGATAACCAAAGGGCGCTGCACTGGGCGCAGGTGAAAGTGTACGGCGCGCTGCTCTGTGCCGAACGGGGCCTTGCGCATATCACGCTGGCGCTGGTGTACCTGGAGATTGCCAGCGGTCAGGAAACCCGGCTGACCTGCGAAGCCCGCGCCGATGAGCTGGAAACGTTTTTTGCCCACCAGTGCCAGCGCTTCCTGGCCTGGGCCGACCGGGAGGCGGCCCACCGCGAGCGCCGCGATGCATGGCTCGCCACGCTGAGCTTTCCCCATGCGGATTTTCGCCCCGGCCAGCGGGCACTGGCCGAGGATGTCTTCAAGGCGGCCAGCACCGGCCGCTGCCTGCTGGCCCAAGCGCCCACCGGTATCGGCAAGACCCTGGGCACGCTGTTTCCCATGCTCTCCGCGATGCCCCGCCAGCGGCTCGACCGCATCGCCTTTCTGACCATGAAAACCCCCGGCCGCCGCCTAGCGCTGGATGCCCTCACCCGTTTACAGGCCCCCGCACAGCCGCTGCGGGTGCTGGAGCTGGTGGCGCGTGACAAGGCCTGCGAGCACCCCGGTACGGCGTGCCAGGGCGATGCCTGCCCGCTGGCAAAAGGCTTTTACGATCGCCTGCCCGCGGCCCGTCAGGCGGCGGTGGAACATGGCTGGCTAGACCGCGAGGCCCTGCGCGAGGTGGCGCTGGCGCATCAGGTGTGCCCTTACTACCTGGGCCAGGAGCTGGCCCGCTGGGCCGATGTGGCCGTGGGGGATGTCAATCACTGGTTCGATAGCCACGCGCTTTTGCACGGGCTGGCCCAGGCCAACGACTGGCGGGTGGGCCTGCTGGTGGATGAAGCCCATAATTTGGTCGAGCGTGCCCGTGGCATGTACAGCGCTGCGCTCTCCCAGCAGCGTCTGAGCTACCTGCGGCGTCACTCCCCACCGGCGCTGGCCAAGCCCTTGGCGCGCGTTGGCAGGCAGTGGCAGGCCCTCAACAAGGCGGTAGCAGACCATGCGCCGGAGCGTCGTTATCACCTGCTGGATACGCTACCCACCAAATTGTTGGGTGCACTGCATACCTTGGCCGGGGCGATCACGGATTATCTGGTGGAGCATCCCGACGGGGCGAGCCAGACGCTTCAGGAACTGCTGTTCGAGGCGCTGGCGTTCTGCCGTCTGGCAGAGCAGTTTGGCGATCATTCGCTGTGCGACCTGGACGTCGCGGGGAAGGGCAGTGCCGTCCTCGGCCTGCGTAACGTGATCCCGGCGGATTTTCTTGGCCCGCGCTTCAAGCGTGCCCACTGCGCGGTGCTGTTCTCCGCCACGCTGTCGCCCTTTCACTACTATCGTGACCTGCTGGGGCTGCCGGAGCACAGCGTGTGGCGCGAGGTGGCGTCTCCCTTCGTGGCGCAGCAGCTGGAAGTGCAGCTGCGCACGGATATCTCCACCCGTTACCATCACCGCGGGGCCTCGGTGGCGCCCATCGTGGCTACCCTGGCGGCGCAGTACCAGCGCCACCCGGGGCATTACCTGGCGTTCTTCAGCAGCTTTGCCTACCTGGAACAGGTGCTGGCTGCGTTTGCCCAGGCCCACCCGGACATTCCCGTGTTTGCCCAGACGCGCAGCATGCAGGAGGCCGAGCGCGACGCTTTTCTGGCGCGTTTTACGCCTGGCGGCTGCGGCATCGGTTTTGCAGTGCTGGGGGGCGCTTTCGCGGAGGGGATCGACCTGCCCGGCGAGCGGTTGATCGGTGCCTTTGTGGCCACGCTGGGCTTGCCGCCCTTCAACGACTTCAACGAAGCGCTGAAGGCTCGGCTACAGGCGCGCTTTGGGCGTGGAGACGACTATACCTACCGTGTGCCGGGCATGGTCAAGGTCGTACAGGCGGCGGGCCGGGTGATCCGTGGCCCCGAGGACCGTGGGGTTGTGGTATTAATGGATGACCGCTTTTCCCAGGCGCGTATACGGGCGCTGCTGCCACGCTGGTGGCAGTTGGATACCCCTTGACGCTGAGTCACGTCCCCTAACCCATAACCACAAGGACCGCATTGCACCATGGCCGATCTACTCTGGTACCAGTACGTACTCATTGGGCTGATCTTTGCCTGGAGTGGCTTCGTGCGCACCAGTTTGGGCTTTGGCGGCGCCGTGCTGGCGCTGCCGTTCTTGCTGCTGGTCAGCAACGAGCCGCTGGTCTTTCTGCCCATCATTGCCATTCATCTGCTGATCTTCTCCAGCTGGATTGCCTGGAACGGGCACCGGCAGGTGCGGCAGGCGGGCCATGGGGCCGCGGTGCAAAGCAATATCGATTGGGGGTATCTGGTCAAGGCGCTGAAGATCATGATCATCCCCAAGCTGGTCGGGGTGGTGGGCCTGCTGACCCTGCCCAACCATGTCATGACCAGCATCATCTTTGGCATCGTGATCATCTACGCCATTGGCTACGTCTTGAACAAGCCGTTCCAAAGCAAGCACCGCTATGTGGATTACCTGCTGCTGGGGCTGGGCGGCTATGTCAGCGGCACCTCGCTGATTGGCGCGCCGCTGATCGTGGCGGTGTTTGCCGCCCATGTGGCCAAGGAGCAGCTGCGCGATACCATGTTCGTGCTGTGGTTCATCCTCGTGGTCATCAAGATGGTGTCGTTCGTGGTGGCGGGGGTCGACCTGCAGCTGGTGCATCAGCTATGGCTGTTGCCGTGCGCTCTCATTGGCCACCTGCTGGGAGAAAAGGCGCACCGTTACCTGCTCCATGCCGATACCGGGCTGTTCTTTCGGGTGCTGGGGGCGGTGCTGATTCTGGTCAGCGTGGTGGGCTTGCTGAGCATGCCAGGCTAAATCACATTTCAAGAGGAGCGGTGGTCGCATGAGATTCATCGACGCGCTGGCCAGCCTGCAACGTGCAGGCCAGCTGCACAGATCCCTTCGGCGAGCGACCCACGGCATCGTGTGGCTCGTGCTGCCGCTGGCGCTACCTGCCATGGCTAGCTGCCCGGCAGCGTCCACCACGGACCTGGCGCACATCAAAGGCATTGGCGAGCAGTCCGCCCTCGCCGAAGGCCAGCGCGTGACCATCGATGGCGTCGTGACCGGGGAGTTTCTGGGGCGCGAGCGCCTCAGCGGGTTCTACCTGCAGCAAACCACCGAGCAGGGCCCGGTAGGCATATTCGTGTATGCGCCGGAGCTGGCCGAGCACAAGGCCGCGCAGGTAGTGGCGGGCCAGCATCTGCAGCTACAGGCGCGTACAGGAAGCTTTCGCGGCAACCCCCAGCTGCAGCGCGTCACTCGGCTGGTGACCTGTGACAGCGCAGGCGAGCTGCCCGAGCCCATTGCGTTATCCTGGCCCCAGGGCGCGGCCTCGCTGGACGCCATGGAAGCGCTATTGGTCACTTTCCCTGAGCCGCTGACGGTCACCGATAACCATGATCTGGGCCGTTACGGCACGCTGGCGCTGGCCAGCGAGCGACGCTTTCGGCCGACCCATAGTGCCGCTCAGGCAGCTCCTTCGCCTGCGCCACTGCTGCTGGACGATGGCAGCTACCGCACGAACCCCGACCCCGTGCCCTATCTGAACGAGCAGGGCACCCGCCGCGTAGGCAGCACCCTCGACGGGCTGACCGGAGTGCTCACCCACGCCTTTGGCGACTACCGTCTGCACCCCACGCAAGCGGTCACGTTCACCGACAGCAACCCCCGCCCCGGCCCGCTGGAAGCACCGGGTGATGCCCTGCGGGTGGCTACCTTCAACGTCGAGAACTACTTCATCACCCTGGGGGAGCGTGGTGCCGCCAATGCGCCCGCGCTGGAGCGCCAGCGCGGCAAGCTGGCAGCGGCCATCGCGGGGCTGGAGGCGGATATTCTGGCGCTGATCGAAATAGAGAACCGCCCCGACGCGCTGACCGATCTGGTCGAGCAGTTGCACCAGCGCACGGGGATTCGCTACCAGCCGGTGGGCGAGCCCGAGCGTCATGGAACGGACGCCATTCGGGTGGCGTTGCTCTATCGGCCGGACCGAGTGGAAGCCCTGGGAGCCTTGCATATCGACCGTGACGATGCCCACGACCGACCGCCGCTGGCCGGCTTCTTCCGCAGTGTGCGAGGTGGGCCAGAGGTAGGGGTAGTGACCGCGCACTTCAAGGCCAAATCTGGCTGCCCCGCGCAGGGGGATATCGACCGTGGCCAAGGCTGCTGGAACGAACGACGTGTTGCCCAGGCGCAGGCCACCCAGCGTTTTCTGGACACCTTGCGCGAGGAAGCGGGCCACGAGCGTTTGCTGCTACTGGGGGACCTCAATGCCTACGGTGCCGAAGACCCGATCCGCACTTTGGTACATGCAGGCATGACCGACCTGATCGCGCGTCATCTCCCCGCCGAGCGCCGTTACACCTACGTGTTTCGCGGTGAGTCCGGGTATCTCGACCACGCCCTGGCCAGCGCTGAACTGGCCGAGGCCGTGCAGCAGGTGCATACCTGGCCCATCAACGCCGACGAGCCGCGTTTTTTGAGCTACGACCAACAGCCGGACGACACCCCGCTCAGCCCGTTTCGCTCGTCAGACCACGACCCCATCGCGGTGGATCTGGTATGGCCATGAAACGTGGCGGGCGCTGATGAGGGGCGCAAAAACAAAAACGGCCACTTGCTATAAAAGCTAAGTGGCCGTTTTCGTTGAATTCTTGGTCGGAATAGCAGGATTCGAACCTACGACCTCTGCCTCCCGAAGGCAGCGCTCTACCAAGCTGAGCTATATTCCGAGGGTTGCCAAGGCGTGCTTAACAACGGGACGAATCATACGCAGGCGAAGGGCTTTTTTCAAGCCTCTTTTTTCATGCCCTTTCTTTGTACAACGCGAAAAGCGTTGTCGGTTACGCTTGGCGATCTACGGCTAAGCGGGCAAGTTGAGCCATGCTGTCGCGATAAGGGCTGGGGGGCAGGGCATCTAGCTCAGCCAGTGCTTTGTCCGCCATCTCTTCTGCCCGTGCGCGGGTGTACGCCAGCGCCCCGGTGTCGTGAATAATCGCCAGTACGTCGTCTAGCTGTTCAAGACCGCCTTTGCGAATCACCTGGCGGATCAGCTTGGCCTGTTCGGGGGTGCCGCGCTCCATGGCGTGAATCAGCGGCAGGGTCGGTTTGCCCTCGGCCAGATCGTCGCCTACGTTCTTGCCCATGGCGTCGGCGTCGCCCTGGTAGTCCAGCAGGTCGTCGATGAGCTGGAAGGCCAGGCCGAGATAGCGGCCGTAGTACTGCAGCGCGCGCTCCTGCTCCGGGGTGGCATCGGCCAGCACCGCGCCGCTGTGGGAAGCGGCTTCGAACAGCATGGCGGTTTTGCCCTGAATGGTCTCGAAGTAGTCGGCTTCCGAGATGCTCGGGTTGCCGATGTTGGTCAACTGGAGGACTTCGCCTTCTGCGATGACACAGGTCGCGCCGGAGAGGATCGCCATGATGCGCATGGAGCCGACATCCACCATCATCTGGAACGAACGGGAGTAGAGGAAATCGCCTACCAGCACCGAGGGCGCATTGCCCCAGGCGTCGTTGGCGGTTTTCTTGCCACGGCGCATGTGCGACTCGTCCACCACGTCGTCATGCAGCAGGGTCGAGGTGTGCATGAACTCGATCAGCGTGGCGAGGGTGATGTGCTTGTCGCCCTCGTAGCCCAGCGAGCGCGCTGCCAGCAGTACCAGCAGCGGGCGCAGGCGTTTGCCGCCGCTTTCGATGATGTACTGGCCGATGGTTTCCACCAGCGGCACGCGAGAATTCAACTGCGTCACAATGGTGCGGTTGACGGCCTCAAAATCGTCGGCCACCACGGCGTGCAGCGGTGAAGGCGAAGGGCTGGCAGGCGGGGTTGAGGAGACGTTGGCTGTCATGGGTTCCGTTCATCGCGGCAGGTAAGAGAGTGGGGGTCATGCTATGGGGCTGCCTGTGAGGCGTCAAGGCATAGCGGCGCCGGGCGGGCGGCGGGGTGATTGACAAGCCCCGGTGGCCTTGTGGTAAAGCGCGATAGTCGTTATAATCCGCGACCCACTCATCATGCTCCCTGTCAGATGGCTGCCAAAAGAGGCGCCACTCGCAGCAGGTCGATAAGAGCGGAAGGCGATGAGCGTTGGTTACGCGGGGCGTAACTGGCATTAACGACAAGTCCGGAGAGCGACATGTACGCAGTTATCAAAAGCGGTGGCAAACAGTACCGCGTTCAAGAAGGTCAGACCCTCAAGCTCGAAAAAATCGAAGTCGCGACCGGCGAAACGATTGAATTCGATGAAGTGCTGCTGGTTGCAGACGGCGACGACGTGAACATTGGCGCACCTTTCATCAGCGGTGCCAAAGTTTCCGCCGAAATCGTTTCCCACGGCCGTGGCGACAAAGTCACCATCATCAAGTTCCGCCGCCGGAAGCACCACATGAAGCGTCAGGGCCACCGCCAGTGGTTCACTGAAGTCAAAATTACCGGAATTTCTGCGTAAGCAGTCACTTCCCTTTAGGAGGATTTTGCAATGGCACATAAAAAGGCAGCCGGCTCCACGCGTAACGGTCGCGATTCCGAATCCAAACGCCTGGGTGTGAAACTGTACGGTGGCCAAGCGGCAACCGCCGGTAACATCATCGTGCGTCAGCGCGGCACGCGCTTCCACGCCGGTACTGGCGTTGGCCTGGGCCGTGACCACACGCTGTTCGCTCTGAACGACGGTGTCGTCAAGTTCGAGACCAAAGGTCCGAAAAACCGTAAATTCGTCAGCATCGTTTCTGCCTAAGCAACTCAGGTTGCGCAGTGCGAAGATGACGAAAGAAAAGCCCCGCCATGGCGGGGCTTTTTTGTCTTTTCAAGCCCTTTTGCCCGTACCGGGAACAGGGTGATGCAGTCAGGGCGGCGGAAGCGGCCGGGAGAATCCAATGCAGTTCGTCGATGAAGCCTCGATCATTGTTGAGGCAGGTAAAGGCGGCAATGGCTGTCTGAGCTTTCGCCGCGAGAAATATGTGCCCAAGGGTGGCCCGGACGGTGGTGATGGTGGCCACGGGGGCAGTGTTTATCTGATTGGTGACGATTCGCTGAATACCTTGATCGATTTCAAGTTTCAGCGCTTCTACAAGGCCGAGAACGGCCAAGGCGGCATGGGTCGCCAGATGAGCGGCAAGGCCGGTGAAGACCTGCACGTCAAGGTGCCGGTAGGCACCACCGTGATCGATGAGGACACCCTCGAAGTGATCGCCGATGTGACCGAGATCGGGCAGGTCGTGCTGGTGGCGGCCGGTGGTCGTCGTGGCCTGGGTAACATCCACTTCAAATCCTCCACCAACCGCGCACCGCGCCGCACCACGCCGGGTACCGAAGGCGACCGCCGCAATTTGCGCCTGGAAATGAAGGTGATGGCGGATGTGGGCTTGCTGGGCATGCCCAATGCCGGCAAGTCGACGCTGATTCGTTCGGTGTCGGCGGCCAAACCGAAGGTGGCCAACTACCCCTTCACCACCCTGGTGCCGAACCTGGGCGTGGTGAAGCTGGGCATGCACGAGCACTTCGTGATGGCCGATGTACCGGGGCTGATCGAAGGCGCCTCCGACGGCGCAGGCCTGGGGCTGCGTTTTCTGAAGCACCTGACCCGGACGCGGCTGCTGTTCCACGTGGTCGATGTGGCGCCGTTCGACGAGTCCGATCCGGTCGAGGCTGCCCAGGCCATCGTGCACGAGCTGGGCCAGTTCTCACCGGCGCTCTCCGAACGGCCCCGCTGGCTGGTGCTGAACAAGTTCGACCTGCTGCCGGAGGAGGAGCGCGAAGCGCGGGCCCAGGCGATCATCGATGCGTTGAACTGGGAAGGCCCGGTGTTCCGTATTTCGGCGATCAGCAGCGAAGGCACCGACAAGCTGGTGCAGGCGGCGTACCGCTGGCTCACCGAGCAGCAGCGTCTGGAAAACGAAGACGAAGAGGCCCATGCCCGCGAGCAGGAGATGCGTCGCCGCATGGAAGAGGAGTCGGTGGCCCGTACCGAAGCGCGCCTTGGTCGTCGCCGCAAGCGCGATGACGAAGAAGACGATGACGATTTCGACGACGATGATTACGATGTCGAAGTAGAGTACGCCCCGTAAACGGCAGGCGTGCCGACCAGGATGAATCGCGTGAGCGCAATGGCGTGGGAGAGTCGCGACGTGGAACACAACGAGCAGTTGCCGGGCCGTGAGGCGCTGAGTAGCGCCCGCCGGATAGTGGTCAAGATTGGCAGCGCGCTGCTCACCAACGATGGTCGCGGGCTGGATGAAGCGGCCATTGGCGGCTGGGTAGATCAAATTGCTGCCCTGCACCAGCAGGGTATCGACGTGGTGCTGGTCTCTTCGGGAGCCGTGGCGGCAGGCATGGTACGCCTGGGGTGGCAGGCACGCCCCAGCGCCGTGCATGAACTGCAGGCGGCGGCGGCCGTGGGGCAGAACGGGCTCACCCAGTGTTACGAGCAGCACTTTGCTCGCCACGGCATGCTCACCGCGCAAATTCTGCTCACTCACGACGACCTCTCCAACCGCAAGCGCTACCTGAACGCGCTGTCGGCGCTGCGCACCCTGGTCGAGATGCGCGTGGTGCCGGTGATCAACGAAAACGATACCGTCGTCACCGACGAGATCCGCTTTGGCGATAACGACACCCTGGGCGCGCTGGTGGCCAACCTGCTCGAAGCCGATGCGCTGCTGCTGCTCACCGATCAGGAGGGCCTGTTCGATGCCGACCCGCGCCATCATCCTGACGCTCGATTGATAGCCGAAGGCCGTGCCGATGACCCACGGCTGGCCGCCGTGGCAGGCAGCGGCGGTGCGCTGGGCCGAGGGGGCATGAGCACCAAGGTGCGTGCCGCGCAGCTGGCGGCGCGTTCCGGCGCGGTAACGGTGATCGCCAGCGGCCGTCAGCCCGAGGTGATCACCCGTATCGTGCAGGGCGAACCGCTGGGCACGCTGCTGCGCCCGGACCAGGCGCCCATGGCGGCCCGCAAGCGCTGGCTGGCAGGGCAGCTACAGGTACGCGGTACGCTGGTGCTGGATGCCGGTGCGGTCAACGTGCTGCGCGGCAAAGGCTCCAGCCTGCTGGCCGTGGGCGTGCGGGACGTACAGGGCAGCTTCAGACGCGGCGACATGGTGCTGTGTGTGGACGAACAGGGCGCACGGGTCGCCAAGGGGCTGGTCAACTACGGTGCCGATGAGGCACGCCAGCTGGCGGGCCAGCCCAGCCACCAGATCGAGGCCATCCTTGGCTATGTGGAGTCCCACGAGCTGATTCATCGCGATAATCTGGTGGTGGTGTAAGGCGGCAGCGGTATTTGCTGTGGCCAGCCGTCCGGCACGATCATCACCCGCAACGGAGGGTGAGCCGGGTGGCTGAGCATCACCTGCTGAGGCCCGTAGCGGTCGATCAGCGTCATCACGCTGGCCGTTTTTAGTGCCAGTGCATCGAAGGCTTCCGGCAGCGGCGGCGCCAGCCAGTGAGGCTTTTCCAGCCAGGCCATGCTGGGTGCGTCGGCGTAGCTCTCTGCCAGTGCTGGCCAATCCTTTCTGTAGCACCACAGCCCGCGCCGGTGGTCAGGCGTTGCCCCGTCCGGCGGTGGCAGGGTTGCGTGCCATGGGTAGAACAAGACGCCGGGCATAGCGACTCGGGGCTGCAAGGCGGGCAGGGTTTCGCCGCTGTCACGGGGGGCGAGCCAGTGGCGCAGCAAGTGTCGCGCAGGTGGCGTACACGACAGCGGCAGCTGATGCTGGCGCAGGTGCTGGCACTTCAGCGCCAGACTATCCAACCCTCCGGGGCCGACCCAACGGCTCTGGCTCGTCTGCTCTCCAGGCCCTTCGGGCAACCCCAGATAAAACTTGATGGCCACCTCCAGGTGGATGGGCGCCGGGTTCTGCCGAGTACGGTAAAGAATATCCAGCTCGCCCAGCGTCAGGCGGCGCTGGGTAATGCGCACGTTGTGGCCCAGCAGGCGAGTGTTGGGCGCGCTGTCCAGCAGCAGATGCCACAGCCGTTCATGGTAATGCCCCATGCGCTGAGGCGGTACACGACGTGTCGGTCGAGCAGCCGTCTGTCGAGGCACGGCCTGTGGAGACTCATCCTGCCGAAAATGGTCCACATGGCGGGCCAGCCAGGCGTGACGCTGTGCGGCGCTGGCCAGGCCCAGCTCGGCGGGGGTGGGGCGGCCAGCCAGATGCTCGGCCAGCGTCACCAGGTCCGGGGTTGCCAGCAGCCACAGCATGTCGCGCAGCAGCCGCTGCGGCGAGTGGGGCCAGACGCCTTCCAGGCAGCCGTCGCTCATGCCATCAACGCAGCCAGAGGGCCAGCAGCGTCAGGGCAATCAATACGACCAGCGTGGCAGTGCCCAGGTGGCGGGCGTAGTGGTGCAGCATGCGAACCTCTCTCAGACGATGTCGAAGCGATCGGAAAAAATGTGCGTCGGCGGGATGCCGTGGGCAATCAGCCCGCGTTCGGCGCTATCCATCATCGGGTCTGGGCCGCAAATCTGACACTCCCCGCCCGCCGCGCTTCGCGCTTTGGGCGAGGGTTCTGAGATCACCCCCAGAACCTTCCTGCTTCCAC
>NZ_PINZ01000051.1:0-19853 GCF_002810305.1 Halomonas sp. 141 | reverse complement strand
GATAGGGAACGTCACGCTTGCCGAACCGTACGAACTCACCCTGCACGCCGCATTCCTCGCAGGCGATGGGATCGGGCGCGTCCACCTGGAAGTGCATTTCGTCGTCGGTGGATTTGCAGCCCAGCACCTGGTACTCAGGCAGGTGCAGGATGTTGTCGGGCATTTCGGTCATGCGGTGTTCTCCTCATGGTGGAAGCTCCATAGCTATTGCGACAGATTCCCATTAATCATCAGTGTGGCGCAGTACGGGTTTGGCAGACTGCGCCGTAAAGGGAAGAAGAACCGGTCAATGCAAGGGACTATCGCCAAGTGTGGAAACCTGTCCTTTCCTGGCGTTGACAAGTACGGCCACGATGATGGCTGCGATGCCAAGAGCAACCCCGCTCGCCGCAAGTCCCAAGCCATAACCCTGAATCAGCGCATCACCGGCTGACTGCACCAGTTCGGCATCGCCGACTTCCCGACCGCGATACAGAGAAGCAAATGCCTCGGGCATCCGACTGGCCGTGACGGAGACAGAAATGCTCGAAAGGATAGCCAGCCCCAACGCAACACCAATCTGTTGCGACGCGTTGAACAACGCCGATGCGATGCCGGTCTCCTGTGCTTGCACACCCTTCACGGCCGTCAATGCCAGCGCAATGACCGCTCCCACGAAACCGAAGGCGGTGAGGAAGGCGGCTGGCATGAAGTGCCAGCTATAGTCGAGTTGTTGCCCGATGGTCGAAAGCCAGAACAATGCAGCGCTAGCGACCAGCGCAGCCGGAGCTGCGACCTCGCGCGGCGTAAAGCGCATGACAAGCTTTGAACTGACAACAGCACCAATGATGATACCCACCCCAAAGGGCAGAAACGCCATGGCGGTCAGGGTCGGGCTATAGCTGAGGATGTGCTGCAAATAGAGCGTCAGCAAATAGATCATGCCCATGGGGCCGAAGCCCAGCAGCAGCATGGCCAGGTACGAACCGGATCGGTTGCGATCCTTGAACAAGCGGAGCGGCAAAAGTGGATCACTGCTGCGCGACTGTAAAACCAAGAACAGCGGCAGCAGGATAGCCGTAGTGGCGAATGCAATGAGCGTAATGCCATCGGTCCAGCCATGTTCACCACCACGGGTAATTCCATAGACGAGTGCTGCCATGCCGATGATGCTGGAAAGCGCTCCCGTCAGGTCGGGGCGTCCCTTGTGCAATTCCGCTTCGACAAGTGTTCTCGAACCAGTGAGCACCGCCAAACCGATGGGTACATTGATGAAGAACGCCCAACGCCAGCCAAGCAGGCCTGTCAGAAATCCTCCAAGAATCAATCCAGCAATAATGCCAAGGCCAGACATTGCTCCGTAGACGGCCATGGCCTTGTTGCGCTCCTTGCCTTCCGGAAAGGTCGTGGCGATCAACGCCAGGGCATTGGGCGCTGTCAATGCTGCGCCGAACCCTTGGAGGCCGCGCGAGGCAATCATGCTCACGGTGTCCTGGGCCAGGCCAACGAGAAGCGATGCAACCGTAAAGATCGCCATGCCGACCTGCAACATACGCCGACGTCCATACAGATCGCCCAGCCTGCCACCGAACAGGAGCAATCCGCCAAAGGCGAGAATGTACGCATTGATCACCCAAGGCAGGTTCGCTGCCGAGATTCCGAGGTCATTCTGGAGTGTTGGCAACGCAATATTTGCGATCGTATCGTCAAGCACCACCATGAGCTGGGCGGTGGCGATAACGGCCAAGGCCAGACCGAGTGGGCGCTCTGGTCTGCCTGAGTGAGAAGGGGACTCTGTGGATATCGATTAACTCCTTTGTGTTTAGTGCGATTACCGAACACCGGTTGCGCTGACTTTTCACAAAAGGGTAATCGTTCCAATGGTTGGAAGGTCAAGGCTGCGTTTGCATGCCTTGCACAGAGAGACTGTCGGCATCGGCCAGGTCTTATCAATAGCCGTGCATTTGGCAGC
Source organism: Halomonas sp. 141 (assembly GCF_002810305.1). Classification (NCBI taxonomy): domain Bacteria; kingdom Pseudomonadati; phylum Pseudomonadota; class Gammaproteobacteria; order Oceanospirillales; family Halomonadaceae; genus Halomonas; species Halomonas sp. 141. The sequence goes on along the minus strand of NZ_PINZ01000051.1, from coordinate 17,902 downwards.
CCGTCGGCACAGAGCACTCGACAAATCAAAGTCTGAGGCTCCGCAGTTGACCTTACCAGCGTTGGAAAGACTAGATTGGTCGCTGGGACGATCAGGTTCCTCAATTCTCTGATTCTGTGAAGGAGTTCGATATGTATCGATTCAACGTTAACGGCATGACCTGTGGCCACTGCACATCCGCCGTCGAAAAAGCCATTAAAAGTATCGACCCACAGGCGGAAGTATCTACAGATATAGAACACGCCGAGGTCACCGTGCGCAGCCAGGTCAATGAGGCGCGTATCAGTGATGCCATCCGCGAGGCTGGGTACGATAATCAGCACCTTGCCGGGTAATCATTCAGGTCAGGGCAAGGACGCCGCTTCTGAAGTAGACGCGTCAGCGCTTCTCTTTCCCGCGACGTTGCGTGCAATTGGGTTCAATCCCGATAGCCCCGAAGCGCGTGGAATTAAGTTCTCGCTCACCCTTAGGCGTTCCTTTCACTACGCCATCCCCGGCCAGACCGCTGATAATCGGGCAGTCCGGCCGAGCGTCGCCCTGGCAGTTTTCCGCCAGGTGCTTGAGTGCACGGCTCATTTCCTGGAGTTCGCGCGCCTTGAGCTCAAGCTCCGCGACATGCTCAAGCGCAAGACGTTTGACGTCGGCGCTCGCACGACCCCGGTCGCGCCAGAGCGCAACCAGTTTATTCATCTGCGCCACCGAAAACCCGAGATCCCGTGCGCGCCGGATGAAGCGCAGGGTTTGCACATCCTTGTCCGAGTAATCCCTGTATCCAGCTTCAGTTCGCAACGCTTCCGGAATCAAGCCGATCGATTCGTAGTAGCGGATCATCTTCGCCGATACACCCGATGCCTCCGCTGCCTTTCCAATATTCATAGCCATGCCTCTCCAGATAACATCAAGCCTGCACTGTGGCAGGCTCGGTTGTCCTTATTTCGCTTGTGCAAATTCCACCTGTCTCTGCGACACGTCGTTGTCGTCCGTCCCCATGGGTGAGCGGAAATGACGCAATCTCAGTGCATTGCCGAGTACAAACACCGACGACAGTGCCATGGCGCCGGCAGCGAAGACGGGCGAAAGCAGGATGTCGTAGGCCGGATAGAGCACACCTGCCGCGACCGGAATCAAAGCCGTGTTGTAGGCAAACGCCCAGAACAGATTTTGTCGGATGTTGTCGATGGTTGCCTTCGACAAGGCGATCGCCTTTGGCACACCTTGCAGGTTACCCGACATCAGCACCACATCAGCCGCTTCAATGGCAATGTCCGTACCTGTGCCAATGGCAAGACCTACATCCGCTTCGGCCAGAGCGGGAGCGTCGTTGATGCCATCACCGACGAACGCCACCTTGCCGTGCTCTCCCTTAAGGCGGCGCACCGCGTCGACCTTGCCGTCCGGTAGCACTTCCGCCACCACCTCGTCGATCCCGAGTCGCGCCGCGATGGCCTTGGCCGTGTGGGCGTTGTCGCCGGTGATCATCGCGACCTTGAGCCCGAGATCGTGCAGGGCCTTGATGGCAGCAGGCGTCGTTTCCTTGATCGGGTCGGCAACGGCGATAATCGCCGCAAGCTTGCCCTCTATCGCAGCATAGAGCGGAGACTTACCCTCGTCGCCGAGGCGTTTGGCGACCTTGGAGAACGCCGCCACGTCGTGACCGAGTTCGCTCATGTAGCGGTCAGCACCTATCTCGACCCGCTTGCCACCGGCCTCAGCCTTCACGCCAAAACCCGTCACCGATTCGAAGTTCGACACGTCCGGCAGTGAGATGTTCTCCGCGGCGGCGTTCACGATCGCACGGGCGATCGGGTGTTCGGACTTGGCCTCGACGGCCGCGATCAGACCCAGGACGTTTGCACGTTCGAATCCAGCAGCCAGTTCCAGGTCGGTCAAGGCGGGTTTGCCTTCCGTCAACGTGCCCGTCTTGTCAACGGCGACGACCTTGGCGTCCTTGAGCAGTTGCAGCGCTTCGCCCTTGCGGAAGAGCACGCCCAGCTCGGCACCGCGGCCGGTGCCCACCATGATCGAGGTCGGTGTGGCCAGCCCCATGGCGCAAGGGCAGGCGATGATCAGGACCGCAACGGCGTTGACCAGCGCGAAAGTGAGCGCGGGCGACGGGCCGAAATAAAGCCATGCAGCGAAGGTGAGCGCGGCCACGGCGAAGACCGCCGGCACGAAATACATCGTCACCTTGTCGACCAGCGCCTGAATCGGCAGCTTCGACCCCTGCGCTTCTTCCACCATGCGGATGATCTGCGACAGAACGGTGTTGCCGCCGACAGCCGTCGCACGGATGGCGAACGCGCCTTTCTGGTTCACCGTTCCGGCCACGACCTCGCTGCCGTTCGTCTTGGAGACGGGGATCGGCTCGCCGGTGATCATCGATTCATCGACATAGCTTTCGCCTTCGATGAGTTCGCCATCCACCGGGATGCGATCGCCGGGACGAACCTCGACGATATCTCCCGACAGGACGGAATCGATCGGCAACTCGACCGTCTTTCCGTCCCTGCGCACACGGGCCATCTTGGCCTGAAGGCCGACCAGGCGCTTGATCGCCTCGGAGGTGCGTCCCTTGGCGCGAGCCTCCAGCAACCGGCCGAGCAGGATGAGAGTGACGATAACAGCGGCGGCCTCAAAGTAGACGTTGACGGCTCCGTCGGGCAGGAACCCCGGCGCGAAGGTCGCCACGAGCGAATAGCCATAGGCTGCCATGGTGCCGACCGCGACCAGGGAGTTCATGTCGGGGGCAAGCCGCCCGAGGGCCGGAAACCCCTTGTGGTAAAAGCGGATGCCCGGCACGAACAGAACGATGGTTGTCAACACGAACTGGAGATACCAATTCGTCTCCATGCCGATCGTTGAGGCAATCAGGTCGTGCATGCCAGGAATGAGGTGTGAGCCCATCTCCAGAATGAAGACAGGCACGGTCAACACCGCTGCAATCGTGAAATCACGTGTCAGTCCACGGCGTTCCGCGTCCTTCTTCTCGGTGCGCTCATCGGTCTCGCCCCGACTGCTACCCGTAGCAGCCGCGATTACCCTGGCATCATATCCCGCGTTCTCGATAGCCGTCACCAAGGCGGTCGCATCGGCGCTGCCCTGGATCGTGGCTCTTTCAGTCGCAAGGTTGACAACGGCACTGGTGACGCCGGGCACAGCCTTGAGCGCCTTTTCGACGCGACCGACACAGGACGCGCAGGTCATACCTTCGATGGAAAGCTCTGTGGTCTCAGCAGGCACCGAATAGCCAGCTTTCTCGATAGCGTTGATGAGTGATCCGCGGTCGAGTGGCGAAGCGGACTGGATATCGGCACGTTCGGTCACCAGGTTCACCGTAACAGTGTCAACGCCCTCGACCTTCTTGAGTTCAGCCTCCACGCGCCCGACGCAGGAAGCGCAACTCATACCTTCGATGGGAAAGCTTGTCACCGTCACAGCCGACGGATTCAATTTGTCTTGAGTATGCATCATTCGTCTTCTCCACAAGCATCTCCTGATGATATTCCAGAAAGATAAACCTTCCTATTGTGGGAAGGTCAAGCGCTAAATTTCCTGATGCATAGTTACCACACCCAGTACTTACGGGAACATCGAATCCGGGTTTAGGTTGAAAACTCCATACGAGTGTTGTCAGCAGTCAGTGGCACATCGGACAAATTCGCGCTAAGGGAGCGTTCGAGGTAGACAGAAGGATGCGCGATGAATTCTCTAGTACCACAATCCTTACGCATTTGTTCCAGGCCTCGCCAACCAGTTTTTCCGTTGGGAAAGTGTAATCTGTGATTGCACGCCAAAGAGAAAATCAACCAGCTAATCCGAATACCCGTTTTTCTGAGCTTCACCAAACTGGCTGCGGTGGCACTCGTCAAAAATGAACACCACCTGCTGTTTGTAAACAGGCAGGTTGGCCTCGCTCTTCATCAGGTTGTTGAGCTTCTGGATGGTGGTAACGATGATCTTGTTATCGTCTTTCTCGATGTTCCTCTTCAGCCCCGCCGTGTTGTCTGAGCCGTTCACGCTATCGGGTGAAAAGCGCTGATACTCCTTCATGGTTTGGTAGTCCAGGTCTTTCCTGTCGACCACGAAAAACACCTTGTCGATAAATTCCAACTCGGTGGCCAAGCGTGCCGCCTTGAAGCTGGTTAGGGTTTTGCCCGAGCCGGTGGTATGCCAGATATACCCACCGCTTTCAGACGTGCTCCAGGTTTTAGCTTCAAACGAGCTTTTCACCTTCCACAGAATGCGCTCGGTGGCCGCAATTTGATAAGGGCGCATGACCAGTAGGGTGTTGTCGATATCCAGCACCGAATAATGCAGCAGAACATTCAGCAAGGTGTTTTTCTGGAAAAAAGTCGCCGTGACGTCCTTCAGGTCTTTGAGTAGAGTGTTGTCGGCCTGCGCCCAGTTCATGGTGAAATCGAAGCTGTTTTTGTTGCGCTTGGTGGTGTTGGCAAAGTAACGGCTGTCGGTGCCATTGCTGATCACGAACAGCTGCAAATACTTGAACAAGGAGTGCGCGCTGTTGAAGCTCTCCTTGCTGTAGCGGTGAACCTGATTGAACGCTTCACGAATGGCCACGCCGCGTTTTTTCAGCTCTACCTGCACCAGGGGCAGGCCATTGACCAGAATCGTGACATCATAACGGTTGGCGTGACTGCCCGTTTGGGCAAACTGCTTGATGACCTGCACTTTGTTGCGGGCGATTGTCTTTTTATCGACCAGGTAGATATTCTGGATGCGGCCATCATCGAAGGTAAAATCGTGGATGTAGTCGTCGTGGATTTTACGGCTTTTATCCACGCTGCTGTCGCTGGGCTTGTCCAGGTAGGTTTCGACAAAGCGCTGCCATTCGCTTTCTGAAAACTGCACCTGATTCAACGCCTGCAACTGCACACGCACGTTGGCAAGCAGCGCCTCGGGGCTATTGAGGCTGGGCAGGAACTCATAACCCTGATTGACCAGATCCTGAATCAGCTCCTGCTCCAGGGCATCTTCACTCTGGTAGCCCTCAGCCACCTTCCATTCCTTGTTATAACGTTCCAACACGATGAAGTTATTGGATTCCGCGATGGGCGTGTACGTTGTCACAGGTGGACCTCCCAATGTCCGGTTTTGTCCGAGCCAATTCGCGTTAATTTGCCCGTTTGTTGCAGTTTAGCGATGGCACGGGCGATAGTGCGAACATCCTTGCCGATCTGCTCGGCAAGCTGTTGGCGAGTCAGGTGACTGTTGTTTTGCAGCAAGTGCAAAATCGCCTCAGGCGTTTTCATCGCCTCAATATTTACAGGGGTGTTTACAGGGGCGTTTGCAGGGGCGTTTTGTGCCAGGGTTTGGGCAATAACCGAGAGCATGAAGTGGATAAAGGGGGTGCTATCGGCCTGCTGGTCAGCGTCTTCCAGTGCCTGGTAATACTGCTGCTGGTGCTCTTTGATCACGCTTTCCAGCGGTAGAGACAAAAACAACGGATGCCACTGCGACAGAATCAGGGTTTGCCACAAACGCCCCATACGGCCATTGCCATCACTGAAAGGGTGGATGAACTCAAACTCGTAATGAAACACGCTGCTGGTAATCAGCGGATGATCCTTGGCCAGCCTCAACCACTGGGTTAAATCTGCCATCAAGCCGGAAACCTGATGGGCAGGCGGTGCCACATGGTGCACCTCCTTGCCTTTTTGAATGCCCACCGCTTTGTCACGAAAACGTCCTGCGTTGGTCAGAATCTCAGACATCATTAAGCCGTGTGCCGTCAGCAGATGATCTACGTTATCTGGCTGCCATGTGGGCAGGGCATCATAGGCGGCAATGGCCCCTTTAACTTCTGCCAGCTCCCGCACGCTTCCCAGCACCGGCTTACCCTCAATCACCGCCGTAATCTGTTCTTCGGTGAGGGTATTGCCTTCAATCGCCAGTGTGCCTGCCAGGGTTTTGACGCGGTTCTGCTTGCGTAACTGCGGCGACGCATTCAACGCACTGGCATCCAACCGACCGACCTGCTGGCTGATATCCGCCACTAGGTTCAAAATCTCGCTGGTGATGGTGAAAGGCGGTTGGTAGCTCATGCGTCTTTATCCTGCCTGCTCAGCCGCTTTTTGATTTCTTTGTCGAAGTCCGTCTCAATACGCTGCCGATTATCGAATTGGTCGTGTTCAGTGGTATGTTCCAAAACGGAACCCACCATGTCTTCTTGTAACTCGCCGCTTTTAAAGATGTTTTTCACGTGCTTGGTAATGGCGGGGCGCTGAACAAAGAATAAGGCGGCCATGCGCTCCTGAGTCAACCAGATCGTCTCGTTGCTAAGCAGCACCTCAACTTTGACTGCTACACTCGGCGCGGTGTAGAGCATAAAATTGGTGGTTTGATCTTGCTGATTCAGGTTCGACATAAAACGTATTCCATGATAAGACCATTCGGCTCAGTCTGTTCCACCATTTTCATTTTCCTTAATTTCTGAAAAGCTGTACGCCTGAGTAAAGTCTTTTATTAATTTTATTAAATTTTCTTTATCATTGCTTTTTATATCAGCTACTTCTTCACCCGCATGAGCAGAATGGCTGTATAGGTTTAACATTCTCTCCATCACGTCTTGATCATCATTGGGCAGCTTCTTAAGCAATTCATTCCATTGCTTATAGCCCAGGAAAGTCGCTGTTTTCTCAAGAATGTTTCTTAAGAAGTTAAAGTGGTATCTCTCAACTTTTTCAGCATCTCCGATATTTCTAAGCTCATCCAATAAAAATAAATGGTAAGAAAATGGGTGGTCATTAGAGTCTAGAAGTTTAAACTTTCCGTCAGCCTTTTTTTCTAATTTGTATTTTTTTGATTGGTCGCGCTTATAGAGACACTTCCTTTTTTTATCCGGCAGGTCCTTATAAAGATTATTATTAAACTCATTATGTAGCACATTATAAAAAAGCGGGTTATGCGTAGTGATAATAAATCTAATACCTTGACCATCTTGAAAAGGACTGGATTTTACCAGCTTAGCTAAACCAACTGCCAGCTCAATCAAATGGTTTTCATCAAGCGAGCTAACGGGGTCGTCAATGAACACATATTCTAAATTATCAAACAAAAACTCAGGGTCTTCGTTTTCAGGGTCGTTTAATGTGGTTATTATCTGCTCTAAAAGAACATAAAAAACGCTCCATTTGAAATTGCTTTCTTCGCCTTTGGAAATTTTAACATTAGAGAAAACATCCTCTGCCATTGGATTTCCATCGTCGCCCAACAGCGGCTCACTATTTGAATCTAATATTTGAGTTTTTTCTGGCATCTTAAAAGCGATAGAATTCGATTTAGTGTCTAAATAAAAATCCACACGGGTACCCGTGACTCTTTTGAATATTTCATCAATACGATTTTCAAGGTCTTGCTTGCTAAAAATCCAACTGGTGAAGCCATTCTCATGAGCCTGCAACTTAGGGGGAGCCTCAACACCTGACTGATAATGCCAATAGAATAAATCCTCGGTAAATGAGTTGTAGTAAAGAAATTTCTTATTTGAGAAATCAGTAGAATCACCATCATCAGTATCAATAAGCTTTTTGAGTTCAGCTGATAAACGGGTTTTTCCCGTACCATTGAAAGCGTAAATGAGCTGTACTTTTGGAACAGGCTTAGCCCCCTTCCTAGTTACCGTTGGGGTAATCAGTTGCTGTGCTATTTCCTCAAGCGTTTTGCTCATATCAGGCTGCCTCTTCTTCAGGCTTAGAAAAGCTCAACAGCAGATCGCGATAGTATTCATACTGCTTCTGGCGCAGCTCGATCTCGCGGGACAATCCTTCGGTTAGTGAGCTTGCTATAGCATCAAACTTATCTAGGATAGAAACGATGCGGGCCTGTTCCGATAAAGATTTAGATAGGTCCGCTGGGTGAGGAACTGGCAGCTTTACTTGTTTAAGTGCATTAGCGTTGAATTGTGGCTGTCCACCGCCGGAAACCAGTTTGTTTGCTTGTTCCCAAAACAGGTCGCTTTGCGCAAAGTGCCAATAGTATTTAGGGTTAACAACTTTCGAGTCTAAACTCAATTTTATCAAGAATCCAGCGTAAATAGCAGGATAATCTTCTTCAAAGATCATTGTTTTGCCGAAAGTAGCCCCAGTTCTGGCTATCAGTAAATCATTTTTCTTTAGTAGATATTTTTCGTTTTCTTGAGATATTTCTACATACATTTTATCGGCAGGTGATAACTTGCCGTTTGCATTAATATCGGTAATCCTAACAAAGCGAGCATCTCCAAGCCCCTGTGCTTTGGCGGCATATCCGTATGTGAAGTCACCAATTTCCCCCAACTTCTTCCACTCCACTTCCCCTTCCTCAAAACTCAACAACTGGTCGCGGTAGTAGTTGTATTGTTTTTTGCGTAGGCGCCGCTCGGCGGTCAGCTCGGCGGTCAGCTCGGCGGTCAGCTCGGCAAATACGTCCAGAATACGGACGATTTCGGACTGAATCTCAAGTGATTTTTCGGAGTTATCCATACATGGTATGGGGATTTGGATTTTTTTCACATCCGCAGCGTTCATATTTGGAACGCTACTTTTCTTGCTATAAATTTTTTTATCAGACAGATAATGAAAAATATACTTTGAAAGCAGCCATTCATATCTAGGCATTAAAACTTTAAGCCTGATAATGGGGGTGAAAAATGCTTTCCTGTAATATATAACGCCAGTATTTGCACCAATGGAAGAGATCGTTACAGCATCTTTATCTACTCTATAAGTGTCGGTGTAACCGTATATTTCGGCACCGTTTCCATAAATTGGATATTTGTAGTCGTTAGTTGGCACTGATCCTTTAATGCTATTTTTGGGGGCCTCGCCACCTGTAAAAACCTCACAAACTTCCCCTAGAGTCTTCCACTCGACCTCTACTCCATTCAGCAGCTTTTCCATAAAACTCAGTTCACTCATCTCAAGCACCCTCGATTTCCGCGACGATTGCATCAATATCCGTGCGCAACTGGTCAATTTTGGCGACGGTGGTTTTAATCTCGGCATTTAGCTGAGTGATGTCGGTTTTTTCGCGGGTGTCCTCAGCTGCAACGTAGCTGCTGACGGAGAGGTTGTAGTCGTTGGCAGCGACTTCTTCCAGTGGCACGGAGCGGGCCAAGTAGTCGATATTTTCTTTGCTATCAAACACCGCCATGATCTGCTTGATATGGTCATCCGTTAGGACGTTGTTGTTGGTTTCCTTTTTAAACAAACCGCTGGCATCAATAAACTGGGTCGTCGTGTCGCTTTTATGTTTGGCCAGCACCAGAATCGTTACCGCGATGGTGGTGCCAAAAAACAGGTTGGGAGCCAGCGAGATCACCGTTTCCACGTAGTTGTTATCGACCAGGTATTTTCGGATCTTCTGCTCGGCACCGCCACGGTAAAAAATACCCGGAAAGCAGACAATTGCCGCACGGCCTTTGCTGGAAAGGTAGTTGAGCGCATGGAGCACAAAGGCAAAATCGGCCTTGGATTTGGGCGGCAACACACCGGCGGGCGCAAAGCGGTCATCGTTGATCAGGGTGGGGTCATCGCTGCCAATCCACTTCACGGAGTAAGGCGGATTGGAGACGATGGCATCAAACGGCTTTTCATCCCCAAAATGCGGGTTGGTCAGGGTGTTGCCCAGCTGAATATTGAACTTGTCGTAGTTGATGTTGTGCAAGAACATGTTCATACGGGCCAGGTTGTAGGTAGTGTGGTTGATCTCCTGGCCGTAAAACCCTTCCTCGATGATGTGGTTATCAAAGTGCTTTTTGGCTTGCAGCAGCAGCGAGCCACTGCCCGCTGCGGGGTCATAAATCTTGTTAACGCTGGTCTGCTTATGCATGGCCAGCTGAGCAATCAGTCGGGAAACATGCTGCGGGGTAAAAAACTCACCGCCGGATTTACCGGCATTAGCGGCATAGTTGGAGATCAAGAACTCGTAGGCATCACCGAATAGATCAATTTGGCTGCCCGCGTTTTCTTCAAAAAAGGCGTGACCAAAATCTAACCCAGCTACTCCTCTTAGCACATGCGCCAAGCGGGTGTTTTTGTCTTTTACCGTACTCCCCAGCCGGTTGCTGGTGGTGTCAAAATCAGCGAACAGGCCTTTAATGTCGGCTTCTGAGGGGTAGCCGTTGGCGGAGTTTTCAATATCCGAAAAGATAGTCGCCAGATCGGTGTTCAGGCTTTCGTTGCTATTGGCGCTTTTGACCACGTTACTGAACAGCTGGCTGGGGTAGATAAAGTAGCCCTTGGTTTTGATGGCATCGTCTTTGATGTCAGGTGTGATTACGCTATCAGGCAGCTCGGCATAGTTGACGCTGTCATCACCGGCTTCGATGTAATTGACAAAATTCTCGCTGATAAAGCGATAAAACAGGGTGCCAAGCACATAATGCTTAAAATCCCAGCCATCCACTGAGCCACGCACGTCGTTGGCAATGGCCCAGATTTGGCGTTGCAGGGCGGCGCGTTGTTGGGTGCTTGTCATGACGCTTTTCTCGTTTTAAATCGTTGGTGATGGTGGCTATATCATAACGGCAGTGTGACGCCTCAATCGACTGCGGCTCACTTAATCCGTCGTTTTTCTTGTGCGCCGCTTGCCCGCCGCACTACTGCGGCTCCCCGTACTTTTCTTGCTGCCCGTCTTGCTGCCGGTACTCTTGCGCCGTGCGTAGCTCTTTTTGCTGGTTCCGCTGCGTTTGGCGGGGCCTGCGGCTTCGCCCTGAGCGGTTTGCAGGCTGTGGCGCAGTTTGCTGGCATCGCTTTGGCGCAGCAGGGTGTGCAAGTCTTCCAGCAGGGCGTGTTGGAAGGCGTTGGGGTCGTCCTGGCGTTCGGAGATCGCGCGCAGGCGCTGCTCCCAGAGAGCGGTGCGTTCGGGAGTGCTGACGGCGCTGGGCAGTGCGGCGATGAGGGCGACGCCAAGCTGAGTGGCGCGCAGGGCTTTTTGCTGGCGTACCAGGTAGCCGCGCTGCACCAGGGTTTCGATGATGCCGGCTCGGGTGGCTTCGGTGCCCAGGCCGTCGGTGTCGCGCAGGGTGCGGCGCACTTCCGGGTCGTCCACGTAGCGGCCAATGTTCATCATCGCCTTGATCAGGCTGGCGTCGGTGAAGGGTTCTGGCGGTCGGGTCTCTTTCTCTTCCACGCCTGCACCGAGAGCCTGGCAGGCTTCGCCCTGGGTCAGTGGCGGCAGCGGCGGGGCCTCTTCTCGGGTGGTGAACAGCGGCTTCCAGCCGGGGTCGAGAATGCTCTGGCCCCGCGTGCGGAAGGCTTCATCCAACAGGGTGAGCTCGGCTTTGACTTCGAAAGTGCGCAGCGGGCGATAGAACTGTGCCATGACGTTGCGCACGATCAGTCGAAACACATGCCCTTCGGTGGCGGAAAGCTGGCTGAAATCGGCGGGTTTGCCGGTGGGGGCCAGGGCGTGGTGCGCGCCTACCTGTTTGTCGTTCCAGGCTTTTGAACGCAGGGTAAAGTCGGCTCCTTGGAGCCACCCGCGCAGGGTGTCGTCGTGTTGGCAGGCGCTGGCCAGGGTTTGTCGGGCCAGTGGCAAATGCTCCTCGGGCAGGTAGCGGCAGTCGGAGCGGGGGTAGGTAATCAGCTTGTGCTGCTCATACAACCGCTGGCAAATATCCAGCACCATCTGTGCAGAGAGGCCATGACGACGGGCGGCATCTACCTGCAGTGCAGAGAGCGAGTAGGGCAGCGGCGGGGCCTGGCGCTTCTCCTGCTGGTCTAATGTGGTGAGCGTGCCGCGGGCGCCGGGCAGTTGAACGGCCAGGGCATCGGCGGGGGTGCGGTCAATCAAGCGCCCTTGTTCATCCAGCGGCTGGTGCTCTTTGGGTGCCCACCAGGCGCGCAGCTGGCCCTGGGCCACCTGAAGGTCCACCCACAGCGGGTAAAAGGGGTGGGGCACAAAATCACGAATGGCGTTGTCGCGCCGCACGATGAGCCCGAGTACCGGGGTTTGCACACGGCCCACGGAAAGCACGCCGTCGTGGCCTGCCTGGCGGCCGGTAAGGGTCCAGGCACGGGTCAGGTTGATGCCGTACAGCCAGTCGGCGCGAGCGCGCGCCTGGGCCGCTTCGAACAGCGGCTGGAACTCGCTGTTCGGCCGCAGGCTGGCCAGGGCGCGGCTGACGGCGGGTCGGTTGAGGTCACTGACCAGCAGTCGCTGTACCGGGCCACGGTATTTCAGGTGCTCGATCACTTCCTGTACCAGCAGTTGGCCTTCGCGATCCGGGTCGCCCGCGTGCACCACGCTGGTGGCTTGCTTGATCAGTTTGCGAATCACCGCCAGCTGGCCACGTGCCTTGGGGCGCGGGACCAGCTGCCACTGCCGGGGCACGATGGGCAGCCTGTCCAACCGCCACTGTTTGTCGGCCGGGTCGTAGGCTTCCGGTGGGGCTTGCTCCAGCAGGTGGCCCAGGCACCAGGTCACGATGGTATCGCCGCATACAATCGCGCCATCCTGGCGTTGGCCGCCGGGCAGGGCATCGGCAATGGCCCGCGCCAGGCTGGGTTTCTCGGCGATAATCAAGCGCATGGGGTGTGATCCTGGAGGCAGTGAAGAACGAAAGGGCATGGTAGCAGAAGTGGCCAACGGGTTAGAGTTCTGATACATGAAAATGTATACAGGTGTCGTGGACATGCGGTAAAGCATCCGAAAAGGCGATCTCCATGCGCGAACGCGGCAGAACACGACGTTTACTGGGGCTGGGTGCCCGCACCGGCGGTGCCCTGCTGAAGACTCGGCTGGGCGGCCAGGCAGATTGGCAGGCACTGGGCGAAGCGCTATTCGAGGGGCTTTCCGAGTTGAAAGGCCCGGCCATGAAGCTGGCGCAGATCATGTCGCAGTGGGACGATTTGCTGCCACCAGAGCTGGCCAACGAGCTGGCGCGCCTACAGCGTCAGGCAGAGCCGATGCCCTGGCCCAAAATCCGCGAGGCGTTGGTATTGCAATACGGCGATATCGACAAGCACTTTCAAAGCATTGAAGAGCGTCCGTTCGCCAGCGCCTCCATGGGCCAGGTGCACAAGGCCGTGACCCATGACGGTGAAACCGTGGTCCTCAAAGTGCAGTACCCCGGGCTTGCAGAGGTGCTGGAAAGCGACCTCAAGCAGGTCAAGCGGATCATGGGGCTGGGCCGCTGGTTCAAGGTGCCCCAGGCACGGCTGGATGCGCTGTTCGAGGAGTTGGCGGCGGGGCTGCGCGATGAACTGGATTACCATGCCGAGGCCCAAGCACTGGCGCGCTATCGCGAGCGCTACCTGAGCAACCCGGCGCTGGTGATCCCCGAGCCGCTGTTCGAGCTTTCCGGGCAGCATGTGCTGGCCATGCGCTATGTGGGCGGAACGCCGCTGCGTGAACTGGAGAGCGCCGACGATGCCACTCGCCAGCAGGTGGCTGTGGCGCTGGCCGACTGGATCACCGAAGAGCTGTTCACCTACCGCGAGCTGCATGCCGACCCCCACGCAGGCAACTTTGCCTGTGACGAGCAGGGAAGGCTGGTGATTTATGATCTGGGCGCCGTGATTCCGGTGCCGGAAGCGCGCCTGAAAGCCATGATGCAGCTTCTGGATGCCACCCTGGCACAGGACCCCATGGCCATGGACGATGCGCTGATGAAGATGGGCGGACGCCAGGGTCAGGGCGCTCCGCTGGCGCTCTACAAGGAGTCGGCAGAGTGCATCACGCCGCTGTTTGCGCCCGGCGAGCAGGACTTCAGCGATATGCGTGTACACCGCCGACTGCGTGAGCTGACGCCCAAGGTATGGGCAGCCATGGACCGGCTGCAACCGCCGGCAGATACGCTGCTGCTTTCCCGAGCCCTGAACGGCCATTACTGGAATCTGGTAAGGCTGAAGGCGCGCCTCGACATGCAAGAGCGCACGCAGCCGCTGTTGGCCTGGGCGCGCACCCCCTGACGGGGCCTTCTCCCTGAGCGATTGTCGCTGCGGCAGCGTGGTTAGCCATGCTAGACTACGGCGCTTTGAAAACGCGTATTGAAGACAGTGGAGACGGCAATGCTGGCGGTATGGGTCGATCAACTGCTGGGGTTTGCCTCTGGGGCACTCTCGGCAATCAGGCGGCAGGAGCACTACCCGGATTTCATGACCTGGGTGCGTGCCGAAGGCGCTGCATCCTTTAACGATAACCTGGCCACCGCGCAGGCGCTGGCGCCCATTTTATGGTCGCAGACACCGCTGGAGCGGCTGAACTTCGCCAGTGAACCGCTGGCCACGCCTGGCCGCAACGAGCCCTGCTGGTGCGACTCGGGCCGCAAGTACAAGCAGTGCTGCGACCGCGTCAACTTCCCCACCGAGATTCCCGAGCAGATGATGTGGATGCTCTCGCTGCGCGAGTGGAAAGGTGCCACTCTCAAGGCTGCCCTGGAGAGCCAGCAGGCACCGCCCCAGGCGCTGCTGGAAGCCGGGCTGATCGCGGCAGAAAGTGGCCAGACCGGCCGCGCCATGCAGATACTGGAGTCGTTGTTCGATGGCAGCGACTGGTCGCGGCTGCCTGAGCAGGCCGAACCCGCCTTCGAAATTTTGCTCGATATCTACCAGGAGCGTGGGTTCACCCGTAAACGCGCCGACCTGCTGGACGAGGTGATGGAGCGAGGGCCGCTGTTCTTGCGCGGCGTGGCCCTCGAGCGGCTGTGCCTGATGCACCTGGATAACGACGATCTCGACAGCGCTCGCGGGGCTTTTGTTAAAGCCCAGCAGGCGCTGCCCGACTCGCCGACGCTGGCCTATATCGAAGCCATGCTGCTGCTCCACGAAGGCCATGAGCAGGAAGCCAAGGAACGAGCCGATTTCTGGTATCGTCGCCTGGCACGCCAGGGCGGGCTGGATGACGAGCAGCTCGATTTTCTCGCCGCCCTGGCCGATAACCCTGGGGCCACCCTGGCCGACCAGCTATTGAGCGCCGAAGAGGACATGGCCACGCCGCTGGTGGCCCTGCAGGCGCTGCTGGCTGCGCTGCCCACCGCGCCGCTGTTGACCCTTACCCGTGACGATGAGCGGGGTCGTTTGCTGTACACCACCACCGCCCGTGAAGAGACGCTGTTTGCCGCCTGGCATGAGCAGTTCCAGGTGCTGGTGGACGAAGACGTGGCGCTGGGTTTTCGGGACGACCCCTGGGTCAACGCCATCGACTGGATGTCCGAGCTGTGCGCCCACCCCGAGTGGTTGGATGCCCCCCAGGTCGTGCAGGATTTGACGCTGGCGCTGACCAGCCGCTTTGGCAGCCTGCCGTGGATGGCACCCAGCCTGCTGGAGCCTCTGGCGCTGCGCCTCTCGCGCTGGCTGGAGCAGGCTCGGGCCGCTGGTGAAGGCAGCCTGTGCTGGGACGATGCCGACAATGCCATGCTGCTGCGCACCGGCTTGGCGCTGGTAGTGGGCATGGAGCGGGGCGCCCGGCAGCACTCTCGGGAGCTGGCCGAAGAGCTGCTGGCCATCGACCAGGAAGATAGCCTGGGGCTGCGTGAATTGGTGCTGGACCAGTTGCTGCGCGATGACCGCAACGAGGAGGCCCTGGCGTTGACCAACGAGCCGCAAAAGGACGACGGCTCGCTGGTGCTGGGACTGTTGATGGGACGCACACTGGCGCTTTATCGCCTGGGCCAACAGGAAGCCGCAGAAGCGGCGCTGGCCGATGTGATGGCCCACAGCCGCTATGCGCTGGAATTGATCTGCGCGGAAAACCCGCGCCCCTCCATGCCCCATCCGGATGGCCAGGTCGACCCAGGCTCCCGGGCGGAAGCCTGGCAGTACCGCACCCTGATGCGTGACCAGTGGCGCACCACGCCAGGCGCACTGGCCTGGCTGGAGCGCCACCGCTAGCGGGAAGCGATATTGGGCGTGGGCACCAGCTGCTTGTCGCGGCTGATCCAGATGGCCAGCAGGATGGCGGGCAGGCCCAGCAGGGTGGCGACCACGAAGAAAGTGGCGTAGCCCTGCGCCGTGACCACCAGGCCGCCAAAGCCGCTCAGGAATTTGCCTGGCAGCGTCATCAAGGATGAGAACAGCGCATACTGGGTGGCGGTATAGGCCCGTGAGGTGAGGCTGGAAAGAAACGCAATGAACACTGCGCTGGCCAGGCCATTGGCCAAGTTGTCACCAATAATGGTGATGACCAGCATCGGCACCTGGTTACCGATCAACGCCAGTACGGCAAACAGCAGGTTGGTCAGCGTGGCGGCCGCAGCGCCGAGAATCAGCACTGGGCCAATGCCGTAGCGGGCCACCAGTAACCCTCCCAGCAAACCACCGGTAATGCTCATGGCGATGCCGAAAATGTTGGTGACGCTGGCGATGGTGCCCAGTGAGAACCCGAGGTCGATGTACAGCGGGTTGGCCATGGAGCCCATGGCCAAATCACTGATCCGAAACATGCCAATGAACACCAGAATACCCAGTGCCTTCACCCCGTAGCGGCGAAAGAAATCGGTGAACGGACAGACGATGGCCCCAATCGCCCAGGCGGTGATGCGCCGAAACGTTCTGGGTTGGCCGCGGCTGGCGCGCAGGAAGGCACGCACCCTGGGCTCATGGATCAACTGCACGCTCAGTGATGCGCGCTGGGGCTCTGGGCGAATCAATACCGTCAGCACCCCGATACCCACCAGCGCCGCCATGCTCAGGTAGGCGGCGCTCCAGGAAAAGGCCGACGCCACGTAAAGCGCGCCGGCCCCCGCCGCGATGAGTCCCCCGCGATAGCCAATGATATAGGTCGAGGCCATGGCCGCCTGAAGGTCGTCGTTGGCCGATTCGATCCGGTAAGCATCGATAGCGATGTCCTGAGTGGCCGAGCCAAACGCCACCAGCAGCGCAAAGGCCGCTACCCAGCCCAGGTTGTTTACTGGGTCGAGCCCGGCCAGCCCCACCAGCCCTGCGGCAATCATCCCCTGTGCCAGCAGCATCCAGCCTCTACGCTGCCCGAAGGTACGGGTCAGCAGGGGCAGGGCCAGCCGGTCGACCACCGGCGCCCAGAAGAACTTGATGGAGTAGAGCATGCCGATCCAGGCGAAGAAGCCAATGGCGGCGACTTCCACGCCATCGCTGCGTAGCCACGCCGAGAGAGTCGAAAATACCAGCAAAAAGGGCAGGCCAGCGGAAAAGCCAAGAAACAGCATGGTGATGACCGGCGCCTTGAGATAGATGGCAAGTGCCGCCAGCCAGCTACGCTGGGGGGTAGGGGTGGGCATGGGGTGTTTCGCTCCAAAAGAAAACCAGGGCGCAAGGCCCGCTAAAAACCGGTCGGTGGTAAACTGGGCCCGACATCCTATCAAGCCGACAGCTTACCGGAGAGGAGTTTTCCATGTCGATTACCGCCCATCAGGTCGTCACTTTGCATTATGTCCTCAGCGACGTGCTCAGCGATGGCAGTACCCGTGTGCTGGACGACTCCCGCGCGCGTGAACAGCCCCTGGAGTACCTGCATGGCCACGATAATATTCTGCCTGGCTTGGAGCGTGACCTGGAAGGGCGCTCTGCTGGCGATGAGCTGCGGGTCACCTTGACCCCGGCAGACGCTTATGGCGTTCGCAATGAAGCGCTGGTGCAAGAGGTGAGCCGAGCATCGTTTGGCAGCGCGGAGCTTGCACCGGGCAGCCGTTTTCAAACCGAAGGCGAGGCCGGTCCGCAGATCGTCACCGTACTGAGTGTCGAGGGCGATAGCGTGACCGTGGATACCAATCACCCGCTGGCCGGACACACGCTGCGCTACCACGTGACGCTGCTGGACGTGCGCGAGGCGACCCGCGCCGAATTGGCCAAAGGCCATCCGCTGCCGCCGGGTACCGAGCACAGCAAAGTCGAAGACCGCAAAGTGCTGTGACTGCTCCCCGCCCTGACGGGCGAGGCTTCCCACGTCTTAGGCCGCTGCCGGTGCGTGACCGGGCTTACACAGG
>NZ_PINZ01000050.1:0-20213 GCF_002810305.1 Halomonas sp. 141 | reverse complement strand
GCCCGCAGCTGCCCCGCCACGCGATGCGCTCGGGCCACGTCCTGGCTCCACACGGCACCGGCCAACCCAAACCGGGTGTCGTTGGCAAGCCGAACGGCCTGGGCCTCGTCATCGAATGCCATGGCGATCAATACCGGGCCAAACACCTCCTGCTGGGCAATCTCCATGTCAGGGGTGACATTCACCAGCACCGTGGGCGCGATAAAATAGCCCTGGGCGTCGTCAGGCAAGCCATCCGGGCGTTTGCCCCCCGTCAGCACGCTTGCCCCTTCCGCTTCAGCGGCCTCGATCATGCGCGTCACCTGCTCGAATTGACGGCGATTCTGCAGCGGCCCCATGCGGGTAGCTTCATCGCTGGGCAGACCCACGTGAATCTGCTCCGCCGCTCGGGCCAGGCGGGTGGTGACCTCCTGGAAGACCGAACGCTCGATCAGCAGCCGCGAACCCGCCACACAGCTTTGGCCCGCCGCCGCAAAGATGGCCGCCTGGGCGCCAGCCACCGCTTCATCGAGCTTGGCATCGGCGAACACGATATTGGCGGATTTGCCGCCCAGCTCCAGCACGCTGGGCACCAGGCGCCGTGCCCCCGCCTCGGCGATCAGGCGACCACTCTGGGGCGAGCCGACAAACACCAGCTTGCTGATGGCGGGATGGTCGGTCAGCGCCGCACCGGTGGTTCTGCCCAGCCCGTTGACGATGTTGATCAGCCCTTTGGGCAGGCCGCCGCTTTCCAGCCGCTGGGCAATCACCACCGAGGTGAAAGGGGTCAGCTCGGAAGGTTTCAGCACCACCCCATTGCCCGCCGCCATGGCCGGTGCCAGCTGCCAGGCACAGGTGAACATCGGCGCGTTCCAGGGCGTGATCTGCCCCACCACCCCATAAGGCACGTGGCGCACGTAGTTAAGATGCGTGGTGGGCACCGGAATCACTTCGCCGTGCTGCTTGTCGCACCAGCCAGCGTAGTATTCGAACATCTCGCGTACTTTGCCCACTTCGGCCCGGCAGTCGCGAATCGGCTTCCCCGCCACCACGCTTTCCAGCTGTGCCAGCGCCTCTTCGTGGCCCTCCAGGCCCCGTATTGCCGCGTTCATTCGCCGCCCGCGCTCGCTGGCCGTCAACGCCATCCACTCGCGCTGGCCCCGCTGCGCGGCTTGCGTGGCGCGCTCGATGAGCGCCGCACCCGCATCGCGGTAGCTGACCAGCGCCTCCCCCGTCGCCGGGTTGATCAGCGTGATCTCTTCGCCTTCTCCGGCCACCAGATCACCATCGATCCAGTTGCTCAACGGCGTTTTTGCCGCTAACCCAAAGCCGTTCAGGAGGGCGGCAAGCTGGTCGCTGGCGTGTTGGCTGAGTGGGCTCATGAGTGGCTCTCCGTTTGGCGGGCACAGGCAAGAATCGGCGTGGTGATATGGTTGAAGTCGTCGCTATCGGCGGGCTGCTCCGGGCTTGCGTGCCAGGCATTCACCACCGCCTGCAGCAAGGCAAGGGGAATACCCAACTGCTCAGCGGCGTCCCGCGCCAGGCGCAGGTCCTTGCGCATCAAGCCGGTGGTAAAGCCCGAATCGAAGCGTTCGCTCAGCACCCACTCGGGGAAGTTCACCTCGCTGATGGCGCTGCGCCCCGAGCCACTGTTGATACCCGCCAGGCAGGCGGCAGGCTCGACGCCTGCCTTGGCGGCCATGGCGACGGCTTCGGCGGTCGTGAGCAGGTGCGCCGCACACAGGTAGTTGTTGGCGAGCTTCACCACGTGGCCGCTGCCCGGGCCGCCCACATGGGTGCGCTTGGCCGACATGGCCTCCAGCATCGGCATGACTCGCTCCAGGGTGGCATCATCGCCGCCCAGCAGCATGCCCAGCGTGCCGTTGGCGGCGCCCTTGGGGCCGCCGCTGACCGGGGCATCCAGCCAGTGAAGGCGCGCTGCGGTGACTTTTTCGGCCAGCTCGCGGCTGACGGCGGGGTCACTGGTGGAGGTATCGACGATCACACTGCCCTTGGGGGCCAGGGCGAGCAGGCCAGGAGAGGTTTCGATCACCTCGCGCACGTGGGCAGAAGTAGGCAGCGAGAGCAGGTAGACATCGCTGGCAGGCAGGGCATCCGGTGCCACCACGGCCAGGCCCAAGCCTGCGAGCCTTTCCCGCGCGGCCTCAAACAGGTCACTGCCCGTGACCTCGAAGCCGGCGGCCTGCAAGGTCAGCGCCATATTGCCGCCCATCTGGCCCAGGCCTATCACGGTAATCGATAAAGCGTGTTCGGTTTGCGACATCATCAAACTCCTTGGCATGCCATGAAACACTGAATGCGGGGTAGACGCTCCCCTACCCAGTGGGCATCAGAGAGCGAATGGATGTATTACGTCATCGTCAGACGAGCAGTGCGTTGACCAGCGCTACCCAGTAGCGCGTTCCGAGCGGTAACAGCGCATCGTTGAAGTCGTAGTGGGGGTTGTGCAGCGACGGCGAATCTTCGCCGTTGCCCATCCAGATATACGCACCTGGGCACTCGGCCAGCAGGAACGAGAAATCCTCGGAGGCCATGCTGGGCGGCGGGTTGCGCAGCACCTTGCCTTGGCCAAGCAGCCCCTCCAGCACCGTGGCGCAGTGCTGGGCATGCGCTGGGGTATTGATCGTGGCGGGGTAGCAGCGCTGGTAATCCAGTTCCACCGTCAAGCCATGGAACTCGGCCAAGCTGGCAATGGCCTGCTTGAAACGTGCTTCCAGGCGCTCTTTCAGCGCCATGTCGAAGCAGCGCAGCGTGCCGCGCAGCGCCACCTGCTCGGGAATCACGTTGAACGTGTCTCCGGCATTGATGCTGGTGATGCTCAGCACCGCCGACTTGTCCGGCGGCGTTTCACGGCTCACCAGCCCCTGCAGCTGGCTGATCAGCTGGCAGCTCGCCAGCACCGTATCGGTGCCCAGGTGGGGCATCGCCGCATGGCAGCCTTTACCGGTCAGCGTCAGGCTGAAGATGTCGAACGCGGCCATGACGTCGGTATCGTGCACCGCAGCGACCCCCACCGGCAGCCCGGGCCAGTTGTGCAGCCCGTACACGGCATCCATGGGGAAGCGCTCGAACAGGCCGTCCTCCACCATGGCACGGCCACCGCCCTCGTTCTCTTCGGCGGGTTGGAAGATGAACACCACCCGCCCCTTGAAGTCGGGCTGCTGCTTCAGCGCCCAGGCCGCTCCCAGCAACATCGTGGTATGGCCATCGTGGCCGCAGGCGTGCATCTTGCCCGGCGTCTGCGAGGCGTAGGCCAGCCCGGTCTCTTCGCGGATGTCCAGGGCATCGATATCGGCCCGCAGGCCGATGGTCTTGCCTTCCCCCTGCTGGCCATCCAGGGTGGCCACCACGCCCGTGCCCGCCAAGCCCGTGGTGACATCGAAGCCCCACTGGGTGAGCAGCGACGCGATACGCGCACTGGTACGGTGCTCCTCGAAGGCGGTTTCAGGGTGCTGATGGAAATCCTGCCGCCAGGCGGCGAGTTCAGCGCTGTCGGGTATGGTCACTGACGCAGCCATGGTTCACTCCTTAAAGCATGATATGCGCGACGACGGCGGAGCCGATGAACGTGCCGGTGAACACCAGCAGCGCCACGATGACCAGCTTCCAGCCAGTCTGGCGGAACATGGCAAACTCACGGCCGGTCAGCGCCAGCCCGGCGTAGGCCAATACCGGCGTCACGACCGCCAGGAAATTCACCGCCGCCAATTGCGATACGATCCAAGCGCTCCCCGGAAACGAGGGTAACGTGACCAGAATGCTCACCAGGGATACCCAGGCCACGCTGGGCAAGTAGAAAGGGCACAGGCGACCAATCACCAGCCCAATAATCACCAGCCCGTAAAGAATCAGCATACCCGGCAGCGCTTCCAGCAGCGGCGCACCGTTGACGGTATTGCTGAACCAGGCCGCCACGCAGACCGCTGCCAGCACCAGTGCGGTCTTGCCCAGCTGGTTTTCCGGGCGCAGCTCTTCCAGCGCGCCCTTGTCCAGAGATTCTGTGGTCATGTCATTAGCCTTCATGTTGCGTCTCCTGGCGGTTACCGGTCAGGCGCTTGTACATCCACTCGGTGACGGGCAGCGCGATAAACAGGGAGATATACAGCCCAGTGGCATAGGTCAGCAGGTTACTGGCCCCGGCAAAGGCCAGCAGCTCATCCCGAGAGGCTGGCACTGCTTCGGCGAGGGCGGCCGAACACGCCGCCACCATGCTGCCGCTGCCCACCCCACAGGCCATGGCCAGGGCGCGGATATCGAGAATGTCCAGCGAAGCGATATAGCCCGCCATCAGCGCAAAGTAGAGCGTGCCAAACATGGTGCCCACCACGTAGACGCCCATGATGCCGATCCCTTCCGGGCTGCGCAGGCCATAACGATCCGAAATGATGGCAATATTGGGCTCGCGGGCAATCGAATAGGTGGCTCCGACCGCTTCACGGCCCATCTTCAGCACCAGCACCGCAAACGGCAGCGCCAGCAGCATGGTGCCCAGGTTGCCCAGCTCCTGAAGGATCAGCGCAGGCCCGGCGGCGATGATCTGCTCGATGGCAGGACCAATGGTAGAGCCAAATTTGGCGATGAACGGCAGAATAGCAATCAGGATGATGGGCCCGGCCGCATGGCTGACCGGCTTAGGGATGACCTTGCCCATCGCCGAAAACAGATGCGGATTGAGCAGCACGCCGATCACGAAGGCGTAAAGCAGAGGGAGTAATAAGAGCGTTCCTGGCCCCAGCGGCATGCGTACGATGCCTATCCATTCCGACAACATCGACGTCACGATCACCGTGAGGTGCAGACGCCAGTCCAGCAGCAGTTTGAGATCCATGGGAGTGATCCTGTTTTTTTTAGAGTCACTCCGAGTATCGAAAGGTTACTGTTCCAATCATAGCGATTTTGTGCGCTACTTTTTAGAACACCCAAGCGAATAAACGCTTGGCCAACGCCCAGCGTTCGTTGGCCTGCGTCAGATAGCGACAGCGGCGCCGAGTTGGCTCTATACTCGAACACGACTAAAGTCTAACAAACTAACAACACCACACTTTCGAGGTCCGCTTAGAAAATCTATGCCCATTTCACTGCCCCTACGCCGCCTCTGGACGCTGGATAAGTTCGCCTACAGCCTGAGGGTCTTCATCGCCTTCAGCGGCGCTTTGCTGTTGAGCGGGCTAATGGGCGACGTGGCCCTGGTGATCCCGCTGTTTCTCGGCATCATCGCCTGCGCGCTCTCGGAAACCGACGACAGCTGGCAAGGGCGGGCACAAGCCCTGGCGGTCACCCTGCTGTGCTTTGCCTCGGCCTCGTTCGTGGTGCAGTGGCTATTCCCCTGGCCGTGGCTCTTTGCCGTGGGGCTGGCAGTCTCCACCTTTACGCTGATCATGCTGGGCGCCATTGGCCAGCGCTACGCCACCATTGCCTCGGGCACGCTGATTCTGTCGATCTACTCCATGATCAACATCGAGCAGCACGGCGGAGTGGATGAGGACGTGGCGGCACGCCAGCTGCTGCTGCTGGGCGGCGCGGCCTGGTACGGGGCAATTTCCGTGGTCTGGTGCGCGCTGTTCTCCCGTCAGCCGGTCAAGCAGAGCATGGCACGGGTGTACAAGGCGCTGGGGGAGTTCTTGATCCTGAAATCGGCGCTTTTCGAGCCTGTGCGCGGGGTCGATGTGGAAGCCCGACGCGTGGCGCTGGCCCGCCAGAACGGCCAGGTGGTGGATGCCCTGAACCAGGCCAAGGAGATGATCTTTCGCCGCCTCGAAGGCCAGCGCGGCAGCCGCAAGCTCAACCGCTACCTGCAGATCTACTTCATTGCCCAGGATATCCACGAGCGGGCCAGCTCCACCCACTACCCTTACAGCGCGCTCACCGATGCGTTTTTCCACCACGACGTGCTGTTTCGCTGCCAGCGCCTGCTGGACCAGCAGGGCCGTGCCTGCCGTCAGCTGGCCAAATCGCTGCTGCTCAATCGCCCGTTCAGTCACGAGCAGAGCGAGCAGGCGCTAGCCGACCTGCGCGCCTCCATCGAGAACCTCCGCGAACGCGGCAAGCCCGAGTGGCGGCCGCTGATTCGCCCGCTGACCGCCCTGGCCGACAACCTCACCACCCTGGAAACCCAGATTGCCAGCGCCCATAACCCTGCCGCCGATGAAGAGCGCCGCGACAGCGCCCTCTACGACCGCTCGCCCTCCAGCCTGCTGGAAGCCTGGAAGCGCGTGCGGCTCAATTTCACGCTGGGCTCGCCCACCTTTCGCCATGCGGTACGCCTGACCACCGCCCTGCTAGTGGGCTATGGGCTGCTGCAGTGGCTGGACCCCAAACAGGGTTTCTGGATACTGCTGACCACGCTGTTCGTGTGCCGCCCGAATTTTGCCACCACGCGGCGCTTTTTATCTCAGCGTATCCTCGGCACGGTGCTGGGCCTGACCGCGGGCTGGATGTCGATCAGCCTGTTTCCCCAACCGCTGGTCCAGAGCATGATCGCCGTGGTGGCGGGGGTATCCTTCTTCGCCAATCGGGAAAAGCACTACGTGATTGCCACTGCCTCCATCACCCTGCTGGTGCTGTGCAGCTTCAATCAGGTGGGGGATGGCTTCGATCTGATCTGGCCCAGGCTGTTCGATACCCTGATTGGCTCGCTGATTGCCGGGCTGGCGGTGTTCTTTATCCTGCCGGATTGGCAAGGGCGGCGGCTCTACCGTGAGGCGGGCAAGGTGCTGACCAACCATCGTCACTACCTGGACGAGATCGTGCACCAGTACGAAGAGGGCAAACAGGACGACCTGGCCTACCGCCTGGCCCGGCGGAATGCCCACAACGCCGATGCGGCGCTCTCGACCCTGCTGACCAACATGCTCCACGAGCCAGGCCACTACCGCAAACAGGACGCCGACAACGGCCTGCGCTTCCTGGTGCTCTCCAACACGCTGCTCAGCCACCTTTCGGCGTTAGGTGCGCACCGTCATCGGCTGGCCGACGACGAAGACGACGCCACCCTGGTGCCGCTGGCCAAACGCATCAGCGCCCTGCTGGAACAGCTGGCCACACAGCTGGACAAACGCCTGCCGGTGGAGCCGCTGGCCGCCCAAGCCCAGGAGCTGCTGGCCCTGCTGGAAGAGCAGAGCAATACGCTGGATGAGAAGGCCATGACCCACTACCGCCCCATCCAGAGCCAGCTGCGTCTGATCGCCGAGCAACTGGGGCCGCTCAGCGAGGCGGCTGGGCGACTGGTGGCGCCCGGCAGCCTTCAAGCCGACGCGGCTGGAGCGCTACGCTAACTCTCGCACACCGGCCTCTTACACCTGCAGCCTCACACCGGCCCTCACACCTGCCCGTAGCGCCCGGCGGCTTCGCCCAGCCAGCGGCGCACCAGTACCGCGGTGACTTCGGCGTTGCCCTGGAGCGCCTGGGCCAGGGCGGTGACCCGCTCCAGCTGGTCGGCATCGCGCTCCAGGTCAGCGATTTTCATCTGGGCGAGGCCGGTCTGTCGGGTGCCGAGCACTTCGCCGGGGCCGCGAATTTCCAGGTCTTTTTCGGCAATACGGAAGCCGTCGGTGGTTTCGCGCATCACGCTGAGCCGCTCTCGGGAGCTTTTGGACAGCGGCGCGTGGTAAAGCAGCACGCAAAAACTTTCGGTGCTGCCCCGCCCAACACGCCCGCGTAGCTGGTGGAGCTGAGAAAGCCCCAGGCGCTCCGGGTTTTCGATGATCATCAGGCTGGCATTCGGGACATCCACGCCGACCTCGATCACCGTGGTGGCAACCAGGAGATCCAGCTCGCCGGTCTTGAAAGCCTCCATCACCTCGGCTTTTTCAGCGGCCTTCATGCGCCCGTGTATCAGCCCGATGGCCAGCTCCGGCAACGCCTGGGTAAGCTCGTCCCGCGTGACTTCCGCCGCCTGGCACTGGAGCACTTCGGACTCCTCGATCAGCGTGCAAACCCAATAGGCCTGGCGGCCATCGCGGCAGGCATTGCGGATACGCTCGACCACTTCCGGGCGGCGCTCGTCCGAGACCACCACGGTCTTCACCGGCGTGCGCCCCGGCGGCAGCTCGTCGATCACCGACACGTCCAGGTCGGCGTAGGCGCTCATGGCCAGGGTGCGGGGAATCGGCGTGGCGGTCATGATCAGCTGGTGAGGCGTCAGCCCACCGGCCTCCCCCTTTTCACGCAGGGCGAGGCGCTGGTGCACGCCAAAGCGGTGCTGTTCGTCGATGATCGCCAGCCCCAGGCATTGGAAATGCACATCGTCCTGAAACAGCGCGTGGGTGCCCACCACCATCCGCGCTCGGCCATCGGCGATGGCGGCCTTGGCATCCAGCCGCGCCTTGCCTTTCAGTTTGCCCGCCAGCCAGGCGACGTCGATGCCCAGTGGCTCGAACCATGCCTTGAACGAACGATAGTGCTGCTCGGCGAGAATTTCCGTGGGCGCCATCATCGCCGCCTGGCAGTTGCCCGCCAGCGCTGAGAGCGCGGCCATGGCTGCCACCACCGTCTTGCCCGACCCCACATCTCCCTGCACCAGCCGCAGCATGGGCGCTGGGCGTGCCAGGTCGAGGGCGATCTCCTCCAGCACGCGGCGCTGGGCTCCGGTGAGGGCAAACGGCAGCTGTGCCAGAAAGCGGGTTTGCAGGCTACGCCCGGAGGGCAGCGTCGGCGCGCCATCGGCCTGAATGCGCAGGCGCACTTCCCGCAGGCTAAGCTGATGGGCCAGCAGCTCCTCCAGGGCGAGCCGCCGGGTGGCGGGGTGAAGCCCCTGGGCAAGCTGCTCCAGATCCACGTCCGGTGGTGGCTGGTGCAAGAGCTGCAGGCTGGCATGCAGCCCCGGTAGCTGGAAGCGCTGGCGCAGGGTGTCGGGGATCACGTCCGGCAGCGTTTCAGGGGCTTGCGTCAGCAGGCGCAGCGCCTGCTGGGCCAGGGCCCGCAGGCGAGCCTGATGCAGCCCCTCCGTGGTCGGGTAGATGGGCGTGTAGTACTCCTCCACCGGGGTTTCGCTGCTGCCGCTCAGGCGATACTCCGGGTGGTAGATTTCCAGCCCCGTGGCCCCTGCCCGGGCTTCGCCGAACGCACGCACGGTGGCACCGGGGCGCAGCTGTTGCTGCTGAGCCGGGGAGAAGTGAAAGAACCGCAGGCTCAGGATGCCGCTCCCGTCGCGCAGCCGCACCAGCAGGCTGCGCCGCCGCCCCTTGACCACGTCGCTGGCGGTCACTTCCCCTTCCACCACCGCCTCCTGGCCCGCCCGCAGATGGCCTATCGGCGTCAGTCGCGTACGGTCCTGGTAGCGCAGCGGCAGGTGAAACAGCAGGTCGCTGACGCGCTCGATTCCCAGCCGCGCCAGCTTGATGGCCAGCGCGTCGCCTACGCCCTTCAGCGCCGTGACCGGAGCAGCCAGTTCACTCATGAGTCCGTGTGGACCTTGTGGTCCGGTTGCTGGCACTGGCCAATCGCCTGGGCCAGGGCATCGATGGCCTTGGGCCTGGGGAAGCTTGCGCGCCAGGCAATCGCCACCGTGCGCGAAGGCGCAGGCTCCACGAAGGGACGGCTGACCAGCATGGCGTTCTCGTACTGGTCGGTGCCCAGCGCCGACTGGGGCAGTACGGTAATGCCCAGCCTGGAGGCCACCATGTGGCGAATCGTTTCCAACGAGCCGCCTTCGGCAATCAGGGTATTGTTGGGGCTGTTCAGCTTTTGGGTGATGGCCGGGCAGGCTTCCAGAATCTGGTCACGGAAGCAGTGGCCTTCCCCCAGCAGCAGCAGGCGCTCTTCCAGCAGGTCTTCCTTGTGGATGGCTTCACGCGCTACCCACGGATGGCTGGCGGGCATCAGCACTTCGAAATGCTCGTCATAGATCGGCTTGGTGACTACATCGGTTTCGGTGAAGGGCAGCGCCACGATGATCACGTCCAGCTCGCCATTGCGCAGCTTGGCGCGCAGCGTGCCGGTCATGCCCTCTTCGATGTACAGCGGCATCTGTGGCGCAGCGTTGGCCAGCGCAGGCACCAGATGGGGAAACAGGTAGGGCCCAATGGTGTAGATGGCGCCAATGCGCAGGGGGTTGGCCAACTGGTCCTTGCCTGCCTTGGCCAGTTCGAAAATCAGCCCACTCTGTTCCAGAAC
Organism: Halomonas sp. 141; assembly: GCF_002810305.1. Classification (NCBI taxonomy): domain Bacteria; kingdom Pseudomonadati; phylum Pseudomonadota; class Gammaproteobacteria; order Oceanospirillales; family Halomonadaceae; genus Halomonas; species Halomonas sp. 141. The sequence continues at coordinate 10,100 of NZ_PINZ01000050.1, read as the reverse complement.
GCGCTGCGCCTGCGCAACGATCTTTTCACCCAGCGGCGTTACCTGTACGGTGGACTTGGAGCGCTCGAACAGCGCCACTTCCAGTTCGTCTTCCAGTTTTTTCACCGCCACCGACAGGGTGGGCTGTGAAACATGGCAACGTTCAGCGGCACGGCCAAAATGGCGCTCTTGTGCAAGGGTTACGATGTAGCGTAGTTCTGTTAAAGTCATGGTGGTGCCAGTGGCATCCTCTCGTTGCAGCTCGTGACTGGTAATCGTCATTAGCGAGATGGAAAAGGACAGACAAGCCCTATTGAAGATGGCACATCTCATAGGGACTTTGTATCTAATAGGGAATATTTATCAAGAGGGGTGAGCAAGGTGAAGCTAACGGTACTGATTATCGGCTGTGGAGATATCGGCGTCACGCTTGGCAAGGAGCTGCTGGACGAAGGGCACCGCGTGATCGGCGTGCGCCGCCAGGCCGATGCACTGGCCAACACGGGCATCGAGCCGCTGGCCCTGGACCTTAACGACCTGGAAGGGGCACCTGCCAACGCCTTGCCCAGCGCGGACTACGTCATTTACACCGTCAGCGCCGACCGTTTCGAAGAGAGCGCCTATCAAAGCGCTTACCCGGACGGCCTGAAACGTGTGCTGAGCGTGCTGGAGCAGCACGACACGCCGCCCAAGCGGATCTTCTTCGTCTCTTCCACCAGCGTGTACGGCCAGCAGGAAGGCGAAGTGGTCAATGAAGAGAGCCCCACTGAATCCACCAGCTTCTCCGGCACCCTGATGTGCGAAGCCGAGCAGTCACTGCTCAACCACCCGCTGCCTGGCACCGTGGTGCGTTTCTCGGGCATTTATGGCCCGGGGCGTGACCGCCTGATCCACCAGGTGGCAGAAGGCCGCATTGCCGCCGTGACGCCGGTGATCTACTCCAACCGGATTCACCGCGATGACTGCACCGGCATCCTGGCGCACCTGATTCGCTGTCAGGAGAGCGGTACGCCGCTGGCAGACCTGTACCTGGGCAGCGACTGCGAGCCGGTGACCATGCACAACGTGATGGCGTGGCTGGCGAAACAGCTGAAGGTGGAGTCCACCGAGACCATGCAGTCCCCCCTGCGCCGCCGGGCCAGCAAGCGCTGCGACAACCGCCGTATTCGTGAAACCGGCTACACCTTCCGCTACCCCAGCTACAAGGAGGGGTATCTGCAGGTGCTCAAGGAAGGCGGGTTTCTGGCACTGCAAAAAGCCTGACGCTAGCGCGCGAGCTTTCGCGAACCACTAGCCTCTTGACCACTACCCAAAAAGCGAGCCCCTCGGCTCGCTTTTTGCTGTGCCGTACCAGGCCTTGGCGTTAGTCGCCAATCACCATGACCGCTTCGGCTTCTACCTGGCTGCCCTTGGGCAGCGCCTTCACGCCCACCGCCGCACGGGCCGGGAACGGCGTGGAGAAAAACTCCTCCATGACCTTGTTGACGATGGCGAAGTTGTCCAGGTCCACCAGGTAGAGGTTGAGCTTGACGATATCGCTCAGCGAACCCGCCGCCTCTTCGCACACTGCCTGCAGGTTGGCAAACACCTGACGCGCCTGGGCTTCGAAATCGTCGGAGACCAGCGCCATGGTGTCCGGGTCGAGGGGAATCTGGCCCGACAGATACACCGTGTTGCCCGCCTTGATGGCTTGTGAATAGGGGCCAATGGCCGCCGGGGCTTTCTCGGTGTTGATAACCGCTTTATTGCTCATTGCGTCTCTTGCTCCTGTAAGAATGCATCGATGGATGATGATCGCCATGGCTGACGCCGCCAGCCTGACAGGCCAGCGGCGGGTACCAGGTCGTTTTAATTGGCCATACGGGTAATCTTGCCGACGTTGGGCAGGTTGCGGATCCGCTTGATGATCCGCGCCAGATGGACTCGCCCTTTCACCGACAGGGTCAGGTTGACCGTCGAGAGCCGTGCATCACGCTCTTCGATGCCGATCCGCTCGATGTTGGCGTCCGCATCGGTCACCAGCCCGGCCAGCTCGGCGACCAGGCCACGGCGGCTTTCGATCTCGATGCGCAGGGCCACCGGGAAGTCTTCGTCGATATTTTCCGACCACTCCAGGGCAAACAGCTTTTCCGGGTCGTTCTTGCGCTCGGAGAGGTTCTTGCACTCACTGCGGTGCACCACCAACCCCTTGCCGACAGAGAGGTGCCCCACCACCGGGTCGCCCGGCAGCGGGTGGCAGCAGCGCGCAAAGTTGATCACCATGCCTTCGCTGCCGCTGATGACCACCGCCTTGTCGCTGTTGTCGGCCAGCGTCTTGTCGAAGCTCTCGCCGTGGGCCACGTCCACCAGCCGCCGAGCCACCACGTGGGCCATGCGATTGCCCAGCCCCATCGACTCCAGCAGCGCATCCATGGAGCTGGCGTCCAGCTCTTTCAACGCCTGTTCGAACACGCTCTCGTCCAGCTCTTCCAGGCTGGTCTCGAAGGGGGCCAGCGCCTTGTTGAGCAAACGGCGCCCCAGCATGATGGCTTCTGCCTGCTGCTGGTGCTTGAGCGCGTGACGGATGGCCGAGCGCGCCTTGGCGGTGGTGACGAAATTCAGCCAGGCCAGGTTGGGGCGCGCGCCGGGCGCGGTGATGATTTCCAGCGTCTGGCCGCTTTCCAGCCGTGTCGAGAGCGGCGCCAGGTGGCGGTCGATTCGGCAGGCAATGCAGTTGTTGCCGATATCGGTGTGCACACTATAGGCAAAATCGATCACCGTGGCCCCCTGGGGAAGCTCCATGATGTCGCCCTTGGGCGTGAACACGTAGATATCATCCGGGAACAGGTCGTTCTTGACGTGCTCGATGAACTCCAGCGAGTCCCCCGCGTGGCGCTGCATCTCCAGCAGCCCCTTCACCCAGGCGCGGGCGCGAGCGTGGCTGCCTTCGGCAATCGGATGCGCGGTCTGGCCAGCCTTGTACAGCCAGTGGGCGGCAATGCCGTTGTTGGCCATGGCTTCCATTTCGCGGGTGCGGATCTGCACTTCGATGGGCATGCCACGCTGGCCGAACAGCGTCGTGTGCAGGCTCTGGTAGCCGTTGGCCTTGGGAATCGCGATGTAGTCCTTGAAGCGCCCCGGTACCGGCTTGTAGAGGTTGTGCACCACGCCCAGAATCCGGTAACAGCTGGCCACGTCTTCGGTAATGATACGGAATCCGAAGACGTCCATGATCTCGGCAAACGGCTTGCGCTGGTCGCGCATCTTCTTGTAGATCGACAGCAGATGCTTCTGGCGGCCAATCACCGTGCCCTGCAGCGCTTCGTCGTCCAGGCTCTGCTGTAGCGAGGCCTGGATTTCACGCATGGCGCTGCGGCGGTTGCCTCTGGCGCTGGCCACCGCACGCTTGATGCGCTCGGCCCGCATGGGGTGAATCGCCTGGAACGAGAGGTCTTCCAGCTCCACACGAATGGTGTTGATCCCCAGTCGCCCTGCAATACGGGCGTAGATTTCCAGGGTTTCCCGGGCAATGCGGCGCTTCTTGTCGGGCCTTAGAGCCCCCAGAGTGCGCATGTTGTGCAGCCGGTCGGCCAGCTTGACGATGATGACACGAATGTCCCGCGACATCGCCAGCACCATCTTCTGGAAATTCTCCGCCTGGGCAACGGCCTTGTCTTCGAAGGTGATCTGCGTCAGCTTGGAGACACCATCCACCAGCTCGGCCACCGGCTTGCCAAACTGGGCCGCCAGGGCTTTCTTGGACACACCGGTGTCTTCGATGACATCGTGCAGCATGGCGGCCATCAGGCTCTGATGGTCCATGTGCATGTTGGCGAGAATGTTGGCCACCGCCAGCGGGTGGGTCACGTAGGGCTCGCCCGAGCGACGGCGCTGGCCGTCGTGGGCCTGCTCGGCGTAATAGAAGGCGCGCTTGACCTGCTGGATCTCGTCCGGGGGTAAGTAGCCGCCGAGTCGGTCGGCCAGGTCATCAATGGTGAACATGTCCCGCGCCCCTGATCGGTGCTAGCTTAGTCGTCGATTTGAGCGCTGGGCGTCATGGCAGGACGCGCCCGCACCGGCGCTTCGACCGGCTCATCCAGAACCGTATGGTCGACCAGCCCTGCGGCGATTTCACGCAGCGCCATGACGGTGGGCTTGTCGTTTTCCCAGGGCAGTTGGGCATCACGGGAGCCACGCGCCAGCTGACGGGCACGCTGGGTAGAAATCATCACCAGTTTGAAGCGGTTTTCTACGTTTTCGAGACAATCTTCGACGGTTACGCGAGCCATGGGGCCATCCTGTAATAACGACGCCGGGCCGGCAGGGCTGAAAACGCCGCCGACCCAGCGAAAAAAGTAGTCATACGACCCGATAGATTACTCGACGCCAGGCGCCTGTGACAAGAGCGCAGACAGCAGGGGCGCATGACGCTGCTGCATGGTGGCCAGGGTCAGGCGGTGGCTGATCACCAGCGACTGCAGTTCCTGCAGTGCCGTGGTGAAGTCATCATTGATCACCAGGTAGTCGTATTCATCGTAATGGGACATCTCGCTGACGGCATCGCGCATGCGCCGAGCAATCACCGCGTGCTCGTCGGTACCCCGGCTCGACAGGCGGCGCTCCAGCTCACTGCGCGACGGCGGCAGGATGAAGATCGACACGGCGGCAGGCATCTGTTCGCGGACCTGGCGCGCGCCCTGCCAGTCGATTTCCAGAATCACGTCTTGCCCGGCATCCAGCAGCGTTTGCACGGCCTGACGTGACGTACCGTAGTAATTGTCGAAGACTTTGGCATACTCAAAGAAATCGCCGCGGGCAATCATGGCTTCGAACTCGGGAATCTGCGTGAAGTGGTAGTTCACGCCATTCACTTCGCCTTCGCGCTTGGCACGGGTGGTATGAGACACCGATACCTGAATGCCATCCAGGCTCTCTATCAGCTCGCGAACCAGGCTGGTTTTACCCGCCCCAGAGGGGGCAGAAACGATATAAAGCGTACCCTGGGACATGCAGCGCTTCCCTTGTTGATCAGAAATAGGCGCGGGTGACGGCCCACGCCAATAGCGCGCAGTATCGCATACCCCTGGCAGGGACTGTAGGGGTTCAAGAACACCACACGGAGGTCACCATGCGCGCACTCTTCTTCCTGCTCCTGCTGGTCGGGGTTGGCGTTGCCATCTACAAGGATGTCATCGTCATCCCGCGTCACTGGGCGCCCTGGGCACCGCTGCACGTGGACGACCCGGTCACGCCGGTCACCCAACTCAAGCTCAAGCGCCTCAACGACGACCGTGAGGCCTGTCTGGCCGCCCTGGACACCGTCCCCGAGGGCGGGCTGAGCTACACGCCGCTGGCCGACTACTCACCCACCGCCAGCTGCCCGCTGAGTAACGTGGTGCGTATGCAGTCCAGCAGCGTGCGCTTCAACCAGAGCTTCGTGGCCACCTGCCCGCTGGCCTTGGCCTGGGTGATGTACGAACGCCACGCCCTGCAACCGGCTGCCGAAGCCATCATGGGCAGCCCGGTCGCCCAAGTGGATCATGTGGGCAGCTTTGCCTGCCGGAATGTCTACGGCCGTGAAAGCGGTCGACGCAGCGAGCACGCCACGGCTGAAGCCCTGGATGTGGTGGGCTTTCGCTTCGAGAATGGTCGGCAGATTACGCTGATTCGCGACTGGGACGACGAGGGTGAGGCAGGGGAGTTCTTGCGGGCAGCGAGGGATGGCGCCTGTGATACCTTCGGCAACGTACTGGGGCCGGATTACAATGCCGCGCATGCCGACCATTTCCATCTGGGCATGCGCGGTTTCAGGCTGTGTCGCTAGTGGCCTGTGCCGACGTCAGTCGAGGCTGATGTCCTCTTCATCGGTCAGGGCACCGGTCGCAGCACCTGCGCCCGCGCCAATCACCGCGCCACGGCCAACGCTTCCGCCAGTGGCTGCGGCAGCGCCAGCGCCCACGGCAGCACCTACGCCTGCGCCGCTGGTGGCACGCTCTCCGGTGGTCGCGCCGCAGCCCGCCAGGGCCAAGGTCAGCGCCGCGATGGCACTCAGGGTCAGGGTACGCGAGACTTTCAATGATGGGCTTTGCATGGGTCACCTCCTTATGGGTTGCATCTTACACCCTAGGAACACTCCAGCTTTTTTGCCACCTTTAATGACCCACGCCCTACTTGAGCAGCCGCTTATTTATAGCCTTGCGCCACGGGTTGGCGAGGGGCTTCAGCGCGCTTTTCAAGCCAGCGCCCCCAGGCAAAAATGACCAGCCCGCACAGCGCCAGCCCCGTTCCCACCAGCCCGGTGCTCGACCAGCTGAACCCGGCACTGATCACCAGCCCCGCCAGCCACGCCCCCAGCGCGTTGGCGCCGTTGAACGCAGCATGGTTCATGGAAGCCGCCATGGTCTGGGCATCTTCCGCCACGTCCATCAAGCGTGTTTGCAGCGAAGGCGCCAGGGCCATGCTGGTGCCGACCAGGCCAACGAACAGCAGCCCGCTCCACACCTGATTGGCAGCAAAGTAGAACAGCCCCTGCACCACCGCGCACCACACCAGGATGGCGGGAATTGCCCGCATCAGGTTTTTATCGGCCATGCGCCCACCGATCAGATTGCCCGCGATGGAGCCGAGGCCAAAGATGACCAGCACCAAGGGGCCCAGGGCTTCACGCATGCCCGCCTGCTGGGTCAAGGTGGGCATCACGTAGCTGAAAATCGAGAACATGCCGCCACAGCCGATGCAGGCAATGGCAATGGTCACCAGCACACGCTGCTTGACCAGCGCGGAAAGCTCGCGCAGCGGGCTGGCCTGGGCATCGAAGGGCTGCACGGGCACAAAAAGACGAATCAACAGCGCCGTCAGCAGAGCAATGACGCCCACCCCGGCAAAGGCAATTTGCCAGCCAAACAGGTTGCCTGCCCAGGTACCCAGCGGCGCCCCGATCAGAATGGCCACCGTCAGTCCCATCATCACCCTGGCAATGGCCCGCGCCCGTTGATCGACCGGCACGGCGTCAGCTGCCACCAGCGCCGCCACGCCAAAGTAAGCCCCGTGGGGCAGCCCGGCCAGAAAGCGTAGCCCCACGAACGACCAGAACCCCGGCGCCATGGCGCTGGCAATGTTACCCACGGCAAACACCAGCATCAGCGCGATCAGCAGCGCTCGCTTGGGCACCCGCGCGGCCAGCGCCGAAATCAGCGGTGCCCCCACCACGACCCCCAGGGCGTAGCTGCTGATGGAATAGCCTACCTGCGGCACGCTCACGGCCAGGTCTTCCGCCACGCGGTTCATCAACCCCATGATGACGAACTCGCTGGTGCCGATGCCGAACCCGCCCAGCGCCAGCACGAATTCCGCCCACCGCGGATGCCGCGCCAGCCCCGTTGATGATGCTTGCATACCTCACTCCCCAGGCGCGGGATAACGCGCCTGTTCACTAAAACGATCCTGGATAGTCGCAAATGATGGCAGGATTAGACGAAAGTAGAAATAAAAGGCATGAAAAAAGTTAGCGTGCGAACTCAATCACCCAACGATGAGCCAAGGGGGTCAGTCCCTCGTGGCATTGGCTGACAACAAGCGCTCGCGCAGCTCGCGGTTGCGCGGCAGCAAGCCTACCTGCAGACCCAGCGGCCGGAAGACCTGATTGAGCAGCGCCACGGTAGGACTTGCCTTATCGGCTTCCAGGTCTGACAGCGAACGACGGCTGATGCCCACCAGATCGGCGTATTGGGTCTGCGACATGCCCAGTACCTCACGGCGGAGCTGACGCAGCACCTGCCCAGAGCTGATTTCTTCGCGCACCAGTTGGGCCGCTAATGTCGTCAGCAACGCCTCCCGCTCGATGCTGGTGAGCTCTTTACGCTTCATACCAACCCCCAGCGCTTCAGCTTGGCATCCAGATGATCCAACCCCACTGCATCCGATGCCAAAATGGTATTGGGTACACCCCGCTGCGCTAGCCGTTTCTTCAAGCCCACTAGCTGGCTACCCAAGGCTTTCAGCTCTGCCATGAGCCGCTCTGGTGGAAGATAAACGCTCAGTCGTTCTGCAATGGCGGCCCAGTTAAACTCTCGCCCTTCTTCAAACGGCGCCCCCCAGGTAATGGTTCTGACGATTCCCTCAGGATCTGCCTTCATGGGCGCAAAGTCGTACACCGGTGCCCACCAGGTTCCTTGCGGTGTTTTCAGCAGCGCCGCATTGCGGCCATGATTGTCGCTATTGGCAAACGCAACATTGAGCAGGTCGCGTTTCACCCACTCACTGACAAAGCGCGCCGTATCGAAATGGTCACCCGACTCACGCACGCGGAATTGTTGGCTCAACATATCCACCAACTCCCCGACCACGGCAAAATGATTCAAGAAGCTTCCCGGCTCTTTCCCCATGACGGAGTAAACAGACTCCAGGCCATACCGCGCGAGCGCTCCCTCTTGATAGCCCACATCAAAGCGGGGCAACCAGAGCGATGGATATCTCGCACCTTCGATCAGACGCATCCCTTGGGTATCGATGGTCGCGACGCCCAGCGACGCTAACTCGTGATAGAAATAGTACTCCGCACGCAATATGTCGTTATCGATCACCGTGCGCTGACCGCGAGGAAATTTCACCAGATAGTGCTGATCGATATTCGCCGGATCGTCCTGATAGGTATCAATCCAGACCTGATCATCTGATGAACAGCGCAACAGCAGCTTGGGCGCCTCACCACCGGCCCCAGTCGCGCCCCCCCCAGCAGCCCCCATCTGCTGCGCATAGGCCAGAAAGTCGCTATCCCGATTGACGACATCCACCATTGCAAAGCGCTGCTGCTCCAGCGTGCTGCCTGCTGGGCGCTCAGGAAGGGCCTCTTTGATACGTAAATTGCCCACTGGCGCAATCGTTCCCTTTGCCAGTAGCGCGGCATCCTGCTCCGCCTCACTAAGTGCCGATATACCCAACTGCGTGACCCAGTAACGGCGGCTGGCCCCAGAGGGCATGATATCGTCTAAAAAAGTGAACCAGCGTGGCGATTGATGGGTATTCATCAACTCGATAGGCAAACGAAGGCTACAGGCGTGCTCATCATCGTGATCCAGCCACTCAAGGGCATAATCGGTAAGGTAGCCCAAACGCGCAGGCCCTCGACGGCCCCGCTCTGTATGCTCGAACACCAGCTCGGCAGCATCGTGCCACTGCCCTTGGTAGAAGGCTTGAACGGTTAGCAACACGGCTCACCTTTAACGCGTCATTTGATGAGTAGTTTAATGCTCAAAAGTGTAGTTCGAAGCAGCATAATGTGCACTTTAATACTCAAATTTAAATCAAATTATCTTAAATGAGTAATTTAATACCCATTTACCTCAGGAGATATCATGCCGTCTGATCAAACGCCCGTTGATATGATCGAGCACGCCATGCAGGCATTGGCTCATGCCGACCCCGACATTGCGCGTGCCTACCCCCTGGTGGGTGCGCCCAGCCCGCGCCAGCGCGACCCCGGGTTTGCCACTTTCTTCTCGACCATCGTCAGCCAGCAGATCTCCACCGAGGCCGCTCGGGCCATCATGGGCCGAGTGAATACGCTGCTGCCGGAGCTGCACGCCAAAGCGGTGATGGAGGTGGAAGGCCAGGCGCTGCGGGATGCAGGCTTGTCGTGGCGCAAGATCGAGTATGCCAAAGGGCTGGCAGAGGCGGAGCTGGCGGGCACGTTTAGCGCCGATGGCTTGGCGCACCTCAGCGATGACGAGGCGATTGCCGCGATTACCCAGCTGCGTGGGTTTGGCCGCTGGAGCGCCGAGATCTACCTGATGTTCTCGCTCAAGCGCCCCGATATCTTCCCCGCCGACGACCTTGCGTTAAGAGTGGCGCTGGGCCGCCTGAAGGGCATGGAGGACAAACCCACGCCGAAGCAGGCCCGCCAGTTGGTGGAACCCTGGGCCCCCTGGCGCAGCGTGGGGTCGCTGTTTTTATCGAACATCGCGAAAAACCTCGTACTTCTAGTGCGAGGATGGATAGCGAGGGGCGCGAGAGCGCCCCTGGTCCGGCCTCGATTGTTGCTCAATATACTGCTTGACCATGCTCAGGGGGGCGCCTCCGACACTTCCCGCAAAGTAGCTTGGACTCCACAGCGAGTTCTTCCGGTAGGCGGGCTGCACCAGTTC